>CAZBOC010000028.1:0-15887 GCA_964493225.1 uncultured Caulobacterales bacterium
TCTGCTCGCCAAGGGCGCGGATCCGCCGCGCCGCCTCGAGACCGTCCATTTCCGGCATGTGCATGTCCATGAATACGAGGTCGAAGTCGGCCGCACTCAGCGCCTCGACGGCCTCGGCGCCATTGCCCGCGACGTGCACCTGGTGGCCCGCGCGCCTGATCAGCGCGGTCGCGAGAACGGCGTTGATCTGGTTGTCCTCGGCCAGGAGGATGTTGAGCTTTCGGGAGATCGTCGACACGGTCTTTTTCTCCGGGCTGCGGGTTTCGGGCTCGACATGGGGCGCGCGCGCAAGTTCGCGCATCAGCGTCGCCCGCCGGATCGGCTTGATCAGGTAGCCGTCGAAATTCTGCGCGCGCAAATCCGCGATCGCGCCGCGATCCATGTCCGAGAGAAGCACAAGGGCCCGGCCCGAGGCGGCGGCGAGGGCGCGCCCTCCGGTCTTTGCGATAGCGAGGTCGCTCAAAAGCGTCGCTTCCGGCAATTCAGGGAGGGCGACGAGGGCCTCGGCGGCGTTTTCGACAAAGCGGAAGTCGTGAACTCCGAAGGACTGCAGCTGCAGGCGCAGGACCCGCGCGAGCGTCGTCGACGCCGTGGCGACGACGACGGGGAAGGCGTCGATCCGCGCAGGCGCGCGGGCCGGCGCCGCGCTTTCAAGGCGCGCGGTGAAGGTGAACGTGCTTCCCTTGCCCGGCGCGCTCTTCAGGAAGATCTCACCGCCCATGGCGCTGACGAGGCGCCGCGATATCGCAAGGCCGAGGCCGGTGCCTTCGGGGCGCAGGAGGGCGTTGTTGTTGGCCTGGGCGAACTCGTCGAAAATCGCTTTCTGTTCGGCGAAGGGAATGCCGATGCCCGTGTCCCGAATCGCGATCCGCAATTCCACTTCGCCGCCGGCGAGCCTGTCGAAACCGGCTTCGATCGCGACGCCCCCCTCATCGGTGAACTTGACGCCGTTCCCGGCGAGATTGATCAGAACCTGGCGCAGGCGAGCCTCGTCGCCCACGAGGCGCTCGGGCATGTCGGGGGCGACGAACGCGGCGAGTTCGATATGCTTGCCGACGGCTTTTGTCGACAGCAGTTCCGTAACGCTTTCGATCAGCGCCACCGGATCGAACGGCGCTTCTTCCAGTTCGAACTTTCCCGATTCCAGCTTCGAATAGTCGAGAATGTCGTTGATCAGCGCGAGGAGCGCACCCCCGGATTCGCGCACGGCCTCGGCGTAGGCGCGCTGGTTCGAGGTCAGTTCGGTGTCGAGAAGAAGCGCGTTCATGCCGAGAATGCCGTTCAGGGGCGTGCGCATCTCGTGGCTCATGGTCGCGAGAAAGCGCATCTTCGCGTCGACGACGGCCGGCGCGGCCGGCTTGTTCTGTGGCGTCGCGGCGGGCTGCGGGGTCGCGGCCGCGCCGTCGATCAGGCCCGAATAGAGCCGCTCGCCGCCCTCCAGGGGGTTTTCCTCCCAGGAGATCGTCGCCGTCGCGCCCTGCAGGGTCGCCCGCGTGCGAAAGCGCCGGGGCCCGTCGCGCCCGTCAGGGCCGTCCTCTCCTGCGGGATTGAAACGCCGGCCTAGCCAGGCGCCGACCGGCGCGCCGAAGGCGTCGGCGAAGGACCGGCTGACGAACCGGATCCGGTGGTCGGGGCTGCACAGGACGATAAGCTCGTCGAGCGGCTGGCTGTCGGGCGCGTATGACGGCATGAAGGCGGCGGGCCCCTCGCGGCGAAGTCGCGTCATCCTGGGCCCTGCACGCTGAAAAAATGGTTAGGGGACTTGGTTAACGCCCGCGCGCGCCAAGGCGCCGCCTGAGGACGGGCCGCCGGAGAGCGTGAAAGCCTGCCCGCCGCCCGCGCGGGCGGGCGGCGTGGCCGCGACCGCGCCCGGACCGGCGCGCCGGTAGCTGACGGCCTCGGCGACGTGCCGGCGGCGGACCGCCTGCGAGCCGTCGAGATCGGCGAGCGTGCGCGCAAGGCGCAGGATCCTCGTATAGCCGCGCGCTGAAAAACCGAGGGTCTCGGCCGCGCGGGCGAGAAGCGCGGCGCCCTCCGCGTCGGGCGTCGCGACGCGGGCGAGCGCGCCGTCGCCGAGGGCGGCGTTGAGCATTGCGGGCGCGCCGGCGGGCCCGGAGAGCTCCCTCGCGCGCGTCGCCTGAGCCTCTCTCGCCGCGGCGACGCGGGCGGCGACCGCGGCCGTCGCCTCGCCCTCCGCCGGCGCGGCGAGATCGGCGGGCGCGACTGGCGCCAGGTCGATCGCGACATCCATCCGGTCGAGGAGAGGTCCGGAAATCCGCGCCTGATAGACGGTCTCGCAATTCGGCCCGCGCCCGCAGGCCCGCCCGCTCGCCCTGCCATAGCCGCAGCGGCACGGGTTCATGGCGGCGACGAGCTGAAAACGCGCGGGATAGCGGACGTGATAATTCGCGCGCGCGATCATCACATCGCCGGTCTCCAGGGGCTGGCGCAGGCTGTCGAGGACGGGAGCGGAGAATTCGGGCAGTTCGTCAAGAAAGAGAACGCCGCGATGGGCGAGCGAGGCTTCGCCGGGTTTCGCCCGCGCGCCGCCGCCCACCATGGCCGCCATCGACGCCGAGTGGTGCGGCGCCCGAAAAGGACGCGCGCAGGTCAGCCGTCCGTCCTCGAGCAATCCCGCCATCGACTGAATCATCGAGATCTCGAGCATTTCGGACGGCGACAGCGGCGGCAGGAGCCCTGGCAGGCGCGCGGCGAGCATGGATTTTCCAGCCCCCGGGGGACCTGTCATGAGGAGATTGTGGCCGCCGGCGGCTGCGGCCTCGAGAGCGCGCTTGGCGCTTTCCTGCCCCTTGACCTCGCTGAGGTCGGGAGCCGGCTCGGCCTCGGCGAGGGCGCCCGGCGCGGGCGGCGAGAGCACCTGCGTTCCCTTGAAGTGATTGACGAGCTGGATCAGGCTGCGCGGCGCGACCACCTCGGCGTCGCCGCCGGCCCAGGCCGCTTCCGCGCCGTTCGCGTGCGGGCAAATCAGTCCGAGGCCCATGGCGTTGGCGCTGACGGCCGCGGAAAGCGCGCCGGCGACCCGGGCGATCGATCCGTCAAGGCCAAGCTCGCCGATGACCGCGTAGCCCTCGCAGGCGTCGCGCGGAGCCGCGCCCATTTCGACGAGCAGCCCGAGGGCGATGGCGAGATCGAAATGACTGCCTTCCTTCGGCAGATCAGCGGGCGCGAGATTGACCGTGACGCGCTTGGCCGGCAGGCCGAGCCCGACGGCGTTCAACGCAGCGCGCACCCGCTCGCGCGCCTCGGAGACCGCCTTGTCCGGCAGCCCGACAATGGTGAAGGGATTGCCGCCGGAAATCTGAACCTGAACCGTGACGGGCTGCGCCTCGACGCCGTGAAAGGCGAAAGTGGTGACCTGCGCGACCATGGACCTCTCCCTTTTCCGGGGCTTTCGACGCCCGCGCGAACACACTAGAACAGAATGCGAACATATTCAAACGAATGTTTAAGCCGGCAGCGCAACGGCCCCTTGTTGCCGCGCAAACGGTAATCGGCGAACAACGCCGGACGCGCGATGACGGGCCGGCGGGAATCGCGGGATGATAAGGATATGGCGGAACCCATGGCGCATGTTTGCATTCTATACGCGATCGACGATCAGGCCTTCGCCCTGAAGCTCGCGACCGTGCTCGCCGAGATGGGCCACGCGGTCTCCCGCCGCGAGGTCGAGGCGGAGAACTGCGCCCTGATCGACGGCGCGCCGGGTGAGCCGGATGCGATGATGGTGATCTGGTCCGACGCGTCGATCACCTCGCGCATCGTCATCGCTCAGGCGCGCGAGGCCCTGGCGAGACGAACGCTGACGCCGGTCGCCATCGGCAAGATCGAGCCCCCTGCGAGTTTCCAGCATCTCTGGCCGATCGACCTCAGCGGCTGGACGGGCGACCTTGACGATCCGCGCTGGCGTTTCGTCACCGACGAGATCAATCTGTCGATACGTCGGGCCGAACTCGAACGGCACGGGCCGCCGGTCGAGGACGCGCCCGCGCCTGCGGGGCGCCCGCGGATTTCCTCCCGCGCGGTCCTGTTCGGCGGGGGCGTGGCCCTGGCGGCGACCGCCGCGAGCCTCATCGCGGTCGCGCCGCTGTTGTTCGGCGGCTCAAAACGGGAAGCCCCGCGGGTCGTCTTTTCCGAAGAGCTCGGTCCCGGCGGGCCGGAAACCGTCGCGGCGCCGCAGCTTGCGGACGCGCGGGCGGGCGAGGGCGAGGCGGCGGCGCAGGACGCGCCTTTCGTCGACGTGTACGCCGAAGCCGGCGAGGCCGGGGGCGAAGGGAGCGTCGAACGCGACGCCGACGTCGGGGCCGAAAGCGGCGGCGACAACATGAGCGACGGCGCGGAGGCGGTGGAAGTGCCGTCCCCTGACGAAATTTTCGCGCCCGACGAGCCGGACGCGCGCTCGCCCGAACTCGCCGTTCCCGCACCAGAAGACGTCGTCGCAGTCGATCGGCGCGCGAGCGCGGGCGACGCAACGCAGGCAGCGGCGGCCGAAATCGCCCGCGAAGCCGCGACCGAGCCCGCGGAAGCAGGGGCCCACGCGCAAGCGGACGTCGCCACTGGGCCGTCGCTGAAACCGATCCGCGTCGCCGACGCGGGCCCGGGTGACGGCGCGATCGACGATCCGGATGTCCCGGCGGGGGGCGCGACGGACGCCGAGGGCGGCGAGCCCGCCCCCCGGACCGGGGACGGCGCGGGGAGCGGGGCCGGCGGCGCTCCTGGCGCGGATGAAATCCGCGAAGCCGGCGTTCCCGCCGCGGCCGTCGCGCCGGCCGCCAAGGACGCCGAGGGCCTTGACCGTCTGATCGTCGAGAACACCGTCCTCGTGAGCGGCGAGGAGGCCAATTTCGGCGGCTATTTCCGTGACTGTCTCGTCTGCCCCGACATGGCGGAGCTTTCCGGCGGGTCTTACCTCGCGGGGACGCCGGCGCGAGAGAGGACGCGCTCCGATGATGAACGCCCCGCGCGCGAGGCGCGCATCGACCACCGTTTCGCCATCGGCGCGCGCGAGGTCACTTTCGCGCAGTGGGACGCCTGCGTTGCGGAGGGCGGCTGCAACGGCTACCAGCCGTCCGATTACGGATGGGGCCGCAAGAACCGCCCGGTGATCAACATTTCGTTTGAAGATGCGCAAGCCTATGTCGCCTGGCTGTCTGGGAAGACGGGACGCGCGTACCGCCTGCCGAGCGAAGCCGAGTGGGAGTACGCTGCGCGCGCCGGGGCGCGCACGCCCTTTTCCTTCGGCCAGAAGCTCTCCCCGAAGCTCGCCAACTACAACGGCAATTACGCTTACAACGGCCCCGTCGGCGTCAATCGCGCCAAGACGACGCCGGTGGCGAGCTTCGCGCCGAACCCGTTCGGCCTGTTCGACATGCACGGCAATGTCTGGGAATGGACGAGCGACTGCTGGGAGGAAGACTGCGCGAGGCGGGTGCTCAAGGGCGGCGCCTGGAACACGGGCGGCTGGCGCCTGCGTGCCGGTCACCGCATCGCCGGAGCCGCGGCGCGCCGCGATTTCGACAATGGTTTTCGCGTCGCCCGCGATCTCGATTGAAGCTGCCCGGGCCGCGAACGGGCGCCGGGAGGCGGAATGGCGGGTCTGCGGACGCCGGCGCTTTTGCGCCTTGGGGAATGGCGGCATAGTCGCGGGTGATGCCGGATCTGCGCCCAGTGCTGGAACGATTGCCGCGCCTGCCCGAGGGGGCTGAGGAGTTCACCAGGCTCCTGCGCAGCAGCATGCGCGATCTTGCGCCGATCGTCGGCGTGGTGGTTTTTTTCCAGATCGTCGTCTTGCGTCAGCCTTTTCCCGATTTTTTCAACGTCGTCTTCGGCCTGCTCGCAGTGCTCCTCGGCCTTGCGCTTTTCATCCGCGGGCTGGAGATAGGCCTTTTTCCCATAGGCGAATCCATGGCCGGCGCCTTCGCCAACAAGGGCAACGCCTGGTGGCTGATGGCCTTCGCCTTCGCGCTGGGCTTCGGCACCACCATCGCTGAGCCGGCCCTGATCGCGGTCGCGGGCGAGGCGGCGGAGATCCGCGTCGCAGCTGCGAGCGCGGCCGAGGACGGCGCGCCGCCGGCCCCCGGGGCGGAAGCGGCCTACGCGCTCGGGCTGCGCTATACGGTGGCGTTTTCCGTGGGCGTCGCGCTGATCATCGGCGTTCTCAGGATCATCCTAGGCTGGCCGATCCAGTGGTTCATCATCACCGGCTATGTGGCGATCGTCGCGCTCACCCAGTTCGCGCCGCGCGAGATTATCGGCATCGCCTATGATTCCGGCGGGGTGACGACCTCGACGATCACCGTGCCGCTCGTCACCGCGCTCGGCATCGGCCTTTCAACGGTCATCAAGGGCCGCAATCCCCTGATCGACGGGTTCGGCCTCATCGCCTTCGCGAGCCTGACGCCGATCCTCTTTGTGCTGATTTACGGCATGGTGGTGTGAGAAGCCGATGCTTGGAGAACTGATCAATATTGCCGGCGTCTTCGCCGGCACCGTCCGCGACGTGGCGCCGATCGCGATCATCCTCGCCTTTTTCCAGCTGGCGGTGCTGCGCCAGCCCATCCCGCATCTGCGCCGGGTGCTGGTCGGCTTCGTCTATGTCCTAGTCGGACTCGCGCTTTTTCTGGTTGGGCTGGAAAAGGCGCTCTTTCCCCTCGGCGAGACCATGGCGCAGCAGTTGACCGATCCCGCCTTCGTCTACGACGAGGCGGTCGTCGCAGCCGGCGGCGCGCCGTCCGTGATCGACTGGACCCGATATTACTGGGTCTACATCTTCGCAGCCGCGATCGGCTTTTCGACGACCATCGCCGAGCCGTCGCTGATCGCCGTCTCCCTGAAGGCGGACGAAGCCTCCGGCGGCGCGGTCAAGGCCTTCGCACTGCGCATCGCCGTCGCGATCGGGGTGTCCGCCTCCATCGCGCTCGGCGCCTTTCGCATCGTCACCGGCACGCCTTTGCACGTCTACATGATGGTCGGCTATTTCATCGTCATCGTTCAGACGATGTTTGCGCCGAAGGAGATCATCCCGCTCGCCTATGATTCCGGCGGGGTCACGACCTCGACGGTGACCGTGCCGCTGGTCACCGCCCTCGGGCTCGGCCTCGCCTCGACCGTGCCGGGCCGCAGCGCGCTTCTTGACGGTTTCGGGCTGATCGCGCTCGCTAGTCTTTTTCCCATGATGACGGTCATGGGCTACGCTCAGGGCTCGCGCGCATGGTCCGCCTGGCAGGGCCGGAAGGCCGCGAGGGCCATGACCAACACGCGACGTTCCGGGCAGGGAGACGAGGATTGAAATTCAAACTGATCATCGCGCTCGTCACTGACGAGAAAACCAATGCGGTCATCGAGGCGGGCCGCAGCCACGGCGCGACGGGCTCGACGACGATCACGGCCGCCCGCGGCGAGGGCCTCAACCCGAAGAAATCCTTTTTCGGCCTCACCCTCGAGGGTCAGCGCGACGTCGTCCTCTTCCTCGTCGAGGAGCATCTCAGCCGCCGCATCCTGGAGGCGATCGCGCGCGCCGGCGGCCTCGACGACGAAACCGGCGCCGGCGTCGCCTTTCAGGTCGACATCGAGGATGCGGTGGGCCTTAGGACGCAGATCGAGAACATCCAGAGACAGATCGAGGACGAGCTATGAGCCAGCCATCCTACATCGCCGTGCGCGAGGTGATGACGAGCAATCCGGTGGTGATCGACGGGCTCGCCACCGTGGCGCAGGCCGTCGAGCTGTTGCGCGAACGCGGCTTCAGTTCGCTTGTCATCGACCGGCGTCACGAAGGAGACGAATACGGACTGCTGGCCGTACACGACATCGCCGAGCATATCGTCAGCCGCGACCGCGCGCCCGAGCGCGTCAACGTATATGAGATCATGTCGAAACCCGCGATCACGGTCGACGCGAACATGAACATCAAATACGCCGTGCGCCTTTTGATGCGTTTCCGCCTGACCCGCGCGCTCGTCCTCGACAAGGGCGCGGTCGCCGGGATCGTCACCCTGCGCGACCTGACACTGCGTTCGATCCCGGCCGCGCAGAAGGCGCCGGACGATGAAAGCTCCGCCTAGGCGTTCCCGGGCGCGGCCGGCGCGCCGACCGCCGCGCAGTCCCTATTCCGTCAAGGCGCCGATGGCGCCGACGTCGAGAACCGGGGCGGCGTCGATGTCCTCGGCGTCGAGGAGGGCGGCGGTGCGCTCCAGCGCGGCGACGAGATAGGACTGCTCCCAGGCGGGGAGATTGGCGAAGCCTTTCTCAAAACGCCGCTGCAGGCTGTCGGGCGCGTCGCGCAAGGTCGCCGCGCCGAGGTCGGTCAGCTCGACATAGACGCGCCGCTTGTCGGCCTCGTCGCGCCGGCGGCGAACAAGACCGCGCGCCTCCAGCTTGTCGATCAGGGCGGAAACCGTCGCCTGGCTGAGGGAGACTTCCCGCGCCAGAAAACTCGGCGTCGCGGCGGACGCGTTAGCAATGATCTGCATCAGGATCAGCTGCGACGGACGCAGTCCGCAATTCTTCGCAAGGGCGCGCGAAGAGATTTCCGTCGCGCGCAGGATTCGGCGCAGGGCGATCAGCGCAGGCTCCAGTCTTTCGGTCATCGGCGGCGTCGCTGACTTTTCCGCCCCGTGCGCGCGGGCCGTCGTCATGCCGTCGCCGTCCGCCGCCAGGGCGCCTCGGTCAATAGGCCGCGCGTGAGGCTGACGCAACATGCGAGGAGAACGAAAGTGAAGGGCAGGCCCGCCGTGATCGCCCCAGCCTGGAGCGAGGAAAGCGCGACGGCCCCGCCGCCCACAAGGAGAACGATCGCCGTCAAGCCCTCCATCGTCGCCCAGAAGACGCGCTGGGGCGCCGGCGCGTGTAGCTTGCCGCCGGCGGTGATGCTGTCGATCACGAGAGAGCCGGAATCAGAAGACGTCACGAAAAAGACGATGAGGAGCACGATCGCCACGAAAGACGAGACTTCGGCGAAGGGGAGATTCTCCAGCGCCTGGAAGAGCACGAGCGAGACGTCCGAGATCCCGCCGGGCAGTTCGCCGACGCCGGCGTCGACCTGTTCGATCGCCGCGACGCCGAAGGCGGTGAACCAGATGACCGCGACGAAGACCGGCACGACGAGGACGGCCCCGAGAAACTCGCGGATCGTGCGCCCGCGCGAGACGCGCGCGATGAACATGCCGACGAAGGGCGACCACGAAATCCACCAGGCCCAGTAGAAAATGGTCCAGCCGTGAAACCAGTCCTCGTCCTTGCGGCCGATCCAGTTGCTGAGACGCGGCGTGTCCTGAACATAGGCGAGCGCATTCGCCCCAAGGCCTTTCAGGATGGCCGCGGTCGGGCCGGCGACCACGACGAAGACAAGGAGCGCGATTGCGATCGAGATATTGATGTTGCTCAGCAACTTCACCCCGCCGTCGAGCCCCCTGACCACCGAGAAGATCGCCATTATGGTGATCCCGGCGATCAGGATGACCTGCGTCTGGAGGCCGGGGTCGATCCCGAACAGGAAATTCATCCCGCTGGCGGCCTGTTTCGCGCCGAGGCCGAGCGAGGTCGCGAGGCCGAACAGCGTCGCGACGACCGCCACGAGATCAACGACATGGCCCGGCCAGCCCCACACGCGCTCGCCGAGAAGGGGATAGAAGGCGGAGCGGATCGTCAGGGGCAGCCCCTTGTTGAACGTGAAAAAGGCGAGCGACAGACCGACGACGCCGTACACCGCCCATGGCGTCACGCCCCAGTGGAAGACCGTGGCGCTGAACGCGAGGCGGCGGGCCTCCTCGGTCAGCGGTTCGACGTCGAGGGGCGTGCCGAACCAGTCCGTGTAATAGGCCATCGGCTCGGCCGCGCCGTAAAAAATCAGCCCGATGCCGACCCCCGCCGAGAACAGCATGGAGAGCCAGGACCGCGTCGAGAATTCCGGCCGCGCGTCATCGCCGCCGAGCCTTATGGCGCCGAGGGGCGAGACCGCGATCGCGACGCAGAAAAGGATTGCGATGTTCGTGGTGATCACGAACAGCCAGTCGAAATTATTGAGCGTCCAGTCCTTCGCGCCGTTGAGCCAGACGCTCGCCGTATCGGGAAAGATCAGGGTGCCGATCGAAAAACTCAGGATCGCGGCGGCGCTGACGAAAAATACCGGATTATGAATGTCGAGCCCGGCGAGGGTGACATTGTCCTGGCCGGTCTCGTAATCGGTATCGTAAATCGATCCCGGCGGCGCCAGATTTTCCGGGAGATGCTCGTCTTCGATCGTCATGAACGATACTCCTTTAGCGCCGGCCCGAGGGCGGCTTTGAGGGGGTCGAGGAACGGCTCGAACGGGCGCCACTGGTGGACGCCGGAGGTGTTGAGGGGCTTTCGCACCTGCTGCGAACTGGCCGTGCGCACCGAACGCTCGGTCTTGTGGAATTCGAGGCAGGCCTCCTCGAAGGGCAGGCCGAGAAAATCGAGGATGCGCCTGACGGCGCCCTCCAGATCAGCCAGCACGTCCTCATGCTGCACCCTGAGGATCGCGCCAGGAAGGACTGCGTCCCAGTGGCGCATGAGGCGCACATAGTCGCGATAATACTGACCGATTTCTTCAAGGCCGTAGGTGAATTCCTGGCCCTCGGCGAACAGCTGTTTGAAGCCTGAAAAACAACAGGCCATCGGCTCTCTGCGGGCGTCTATGATCTTCGCGTTCGGCAGGATCAGCCTGATCAGCGCGACATGCCGGAAATTGTTCGGCATCTTGTCGGTGAAGAACGGCGCGCCCGCACGGTGGATCCGCGTCTCCTCGATATAGCGCGCGCCCATCTCGGCCAGTTTATCCGCATCAAGATCGTGCAGGATGGCGGGGTAGCGGGATTTCCCCGCGCGCCGGTCGCGCCCGCGCAGAGTTTGGGAAAGGCTCAGAATGTTTGGAAGCTCGAGCGTGCCGTCGACCATCGAATGGGAGGCGAGGATCTGTTCCAGAAGCGTCGACCCTGCGCGCGGCAGGCCGACGATGAAAATCGGATCCGGCGCGTCGCAGCCGGCGGCCGCGCGCCTTTCAAACAGGTCCGCGCCGCAATGCTCGATCTGCGCCTCGAGCTCGGCCGTCATCTGGCCGGCGTCGTAGCGGCTCTGGGCGCGCTTCAGCGCGTTCCCCCGCGCGTAATAGTCGAAAGCGCGCGCAAATTCCTGTCGGTCTTCATGGGCCTTGCCGAGGGCGAAGCACAGATGGACGCGGTCGCCATGGGCGAGGCCGGCTCGCGTCTCCTCGCGGGCCATCGCGGCCAGTTCTTCCTCCGTGAACCGATAGGTTTTCAGGTTTGAGAGCGCGAAATAGGCCTCGCCGCAGCCGGCGCGCGCGCGATAGGCCGCGCGGTAGGACGCGATCGCTTCGTCCTCGCGACCATAGGTCTTCAGCGCGTGTCCGCGGGACGTCAGTGTCGCCGGATCGCGGGGAAGCCTTTCCAGGATCGCATCGAAAAGCGCCAGCGCGCCCTCGAAGTCGCCCGTCTGGAGCCGCTCGACAGCGTAATGGGACTGGTAGACAGGGTTGTCCGGATCGCGTTCGTAAAGCGCCTTCGCGGCCGCGAGGGCGGCCTGGTGTTTCTGACGCTTTCGCAGGACCTGAATATAGTCGAGCCGCACACGGACATTTTCCGGTTCGAATTCAAGCGCGCTCTCAAGCAGGAATTCAGCGTCGCCGAGGACGCCGAGGCGCGCGCCGATATCGGCGAGAAGGCGCATCGCCTCGACATGGTGCGGCGTTTTCCGAAGGAAAGCGCGGCAGAGGTTTTCCGCCTTCAGAAGTTTCCCTTCATGGATGAAGTTCCAGGCTGCGAAAAGCTCTTTCGGCATGGCGGCGAGGCGCTCCGCCTCCGCGCGCGCCGCGCGGGCCGCGTCCGTCCCCGCGGCTTCGACGAGAAGCTCGCCGGGGGCGGGCCTGGCGGCGGGCAGCGCCGGGTTCGCCGCGCAGGCGAGTTCGTAGGCGCGCAAGGCTTCGCCCGGGCGGCCCTTGGCGACGAGGAGGTGGCCCTTTTCCTGGAACGCCCGGCCGAATTCCGGCGCATGCTGAAGAAGGGCGTCAAGCGTTTCGTGCGCCTCTTCGAAGCGCTTCAGATATCTCAGGCAGACAGCGCGAATGTAGAGTGCGTCCGGATCGTCCGGCCTTGCGGCGATGATCGGCGCGACGGCGCGGACCGCGTCTTCGAAGCGCCCGTCGCGCATGAGCGCTTGCGCGGCGGACAGCGCGTCGCCGGGGGCGTCTTCCGTAATCGGCTCTTCGCTTGTCGCCATCTCCCTCAACCCAAAAAAGCGCCCCTTTTCGGGAGCGCCCTTTCAATCAGCCACGCGACGCGCCCGGCCGGCCGCACCGGACGGGCGCGAGTTCCGGGACGCGTCAATAGCGCACGCTGACGCGAACGCCTATGGTGCGGGGGCGGATCACCGTGACCCGCTCGCGGTCGAAGACGAAATTGTTGGCGATTTCGCCGTAGGCGTTGTTGAGGTTCTCACCGAAAATTTCCGCCGTCCAGTTCTGGGACGACACGCCCGCGGCGAGGCCGAAGGTCGTATAGCTGTCCACGGGAGCGGCGTTGATCTCGATGATGTCGCTGCGCGAGGAACCCGAATAGACGATCTGAGGCATGACGTGCGCGGCGTAATTCGTTGAGAGATCCCACTCATAGCGCGCGCGCAGATTGCCCTGGAAGCTCGGCGCGAATGCAAGCTCCGAGCCCTCGATCACGTCGCCCGTCGGAGTGATCACGTCGGTGATTTCCGTATCGAGAACGGAGAACGCGCCCGTCAGCGTGAGCCCCGGGATCGCGCTCGGCGCGACGATGAAATCGCCCTCGATCCCGTAGATCTCCGCGTCGGCCGCGTTGTCGGAGAAGAACAGGTTGGTGATCGACGGATCGAAGATCGTCGTCTGCAACCGCTCGACCTCGACGAAGAAGGCGTTGGCGTTGAACTGGAGCTGGTTGTCGAACAGATTGGTTTTCCAGCCGATCTCGTAATTGGTGACTTCGTCGGTATCCAGCTCGAATGGAACCGTAAAGCCGCCGGGCCCCTGCGCGCCGCCGGGGCGGTTCAATAGGCCCGGACGGAAGCCTTCAGAATACGTCGCATAAAGAAGAACGTCTTCGGTTGGCGTCCAGGAGACGCTGCCCTTGAAAATGAACCCGTCCGTCGACGCCGTATCCGGCGCGCTGAGCGCATTGAAAATCTGCGTGGCTTGCGCGTCGGAAAGAAGCGGATCGATCGCCTGGATGTCGGCGACCGACTGACCGCGCATATAGGTGATGTGGCGGCTCGTGTCGCAGGTTCCGCGGAAGGTGAACTCGCCGTCGCCATTGTAAAGGTCGCTGATGTCCGTTCCGAAGGCGTCCGCGTCCGGCTGGAAGCCGTTGCAGAAAGACGAGTTCGCACCGCCCTCGAAATCGACGTCGATGTCGTAATAGCGCGTGCCGAAGGTAAGCGTCAGCGTGTCGGGGATGAGGTCGAAATTGACCTCGCCGAAAAAGCCGAGCTGTTCGTCCGTGCGCCTAATGTCGTTGCGGAAGATGACGCCAGGGGGGAACGGTCCCGGGTCGGAGAAAAACCCGGTCATGAAGGGGAAGTTGGGCGAAAAGCCCGTCTGTCCGAACAGCTCCACCTGATCAAAGCCGGAGGTGTAGGTGAAATCGTTGCGCTCGGTGAGTTCGAGATCGCTGTAGAACGCCCCGACCGTCGCGCGCAGGCGATATTCGGACGGCGTATTGAAGCGAAGCTCGTGGGTGAAGACTTGCGTTTCCGTCGCCGAACGGACGAAGCCGTCCGGCGGCTGACATGTTCCCGACGGCGCGGCGTCGCCCGGATAGGTCACCGAGCCGTCGCAGATGTAATAGGGCAGATACTGGCCGACGAAGAGGTAGTCGGAATAATCGACCGTCTGGTCGGTGTCGCGATCGGTGTAGGCGCCGGTGTAGACCGCCTCCAGCGCGCCGAGGCGTCCTTCAAGCGTCCAGTTCGTGTTGTTGAAGTCGTCTTCGAGCGCGTCGCCCGCGAAACGCTGGATCTCATATTCGTCGAGTTCGGGATCGGCGAAGAAAACGCCGTCCGCCTCAAGGCTCTGGCGCGCATGGGCGACGGTCAGCGTCCAGTCGTCATTGATGGCGTAAAGCGCGGAAAGGCGGAAGCCGGCATAGCTTGAATCGTTGAAGTCCTCTTCCACGAAGGCGTTGTTGTCCGCCTCGAGGAAATTCACGCCCGAAAGATCCGAGCCCGCCTGAAACCCTGCGCGGTTCGCGGAGACCGGCACGCCGTTCGCGCGCACCGTTCCCGCCGGGCGGAAGCGGGCGCCCTCAGAGGCGTCGCGCGCGCCCGGAACATTATCAATGTAGCCGCCGCGATCGTCCACATAGGCGACGCCGCGCAAGGCGAAGTCGTCGCCGAACGGGATATTGACGATCCCCTCGACCTTGTTGCTCATCTCGCCGCCTTCAGTGAAAGAGACGCCGGCGTTGGCGATGGCCTCGAACTCGCCGAGCTTCGGCTTGTTCGTGATGAGGCGGATCGTCCCGGCCTGGGAACTGGCGCCGAAGAGCGTTCCCTGGGGCCCTGGCAACACCTCGACCCGCTGGAGGTCGACGGCGTAGACGTCGAGATTGCGGCCCGGCTGGGAGAGGGGCTGTTCGTCGAGATAGAGCGCGACGTTCGGCGCGAGGCCTGCGACGCCGGCCGTCGTCAGGTTCGGCGTCGTCGAGGCGAGGCCGCGGATGTAGATCGTGTTCTGGCCCGGCCCGCCGCCGCCGGCGGTGACGCCCGGCAGCTGTTGCAGGTAGTCTGTGAAATTGTCGACATTGAGATCGTTGAGCGCGGTTTCGCCGATCGCCTGGACGGCGACGGGAATGTCCTGCGCGTCTTCCGCGCGCTTCGTGGCCGTGACGACGATCTGGTCGACTTGGGCGTTCGCCGCCGTGCACAGGACGACGGACAAGGCGATTAGGGACGAGCCCTTGAGATACTGTTTCACTTGCGTAACCCCTCGATAAGTTTGGCCTGCGGTCGCCCGAAGGCCCGTCAAAGGCCGCCTTCCGCGGAAACGCTGCGCGCTTCGACGCCGATCGGAGACGGCCTGTTCAGGTAATGCCGCGTTTATAACCCCTAATTCGAAAAACGAAACAGTTTGGACCAAATTAGTTGCGCGCGGGGTGCGCGACATCGTCGGCGTCCTTGTTTTCGCCCAAAATTCAGCGCCTTGCGAACGTGGCCCACAGCGGATTTATTTGAATTTCGAAGAATTTTGCGCCGCCGAGCCGACGCCGAAGCGCTGAACCGGCGCCTTCGCGACCCGCTCGAGCCGGGGTCCGGGCCCGTTGCGTTTCACCGCGATCCTCGTCCGGCCCGCCGCCATCGGTCGTCCCCGGACGCGGCGCGCCCGGCAAAAAAACCGCCGCGGTAAAGGCGCGCCGGTTGCGCGCGAGAATATGCCTCCATATATCCCGCGCGAAGCGCAAAGCTCGCCGAAATTCCGATGGGTTTGCGCTGCGAACCAACATAGAAGGGGCCGCTCGATGCTTGGCGTTTCGCGCCGGGCCCGGCGCTCGATTGAGGGCGGATCATCTCGGCCGTTGCGGCTTGCGCAATGCTGAATGAGGCGTCTTGAGGCCGGCTGTAAAAGGGCGGTTCGCTCAGAGGAGAAGAAAACAGATGGGTAAAGTCATCGGGATCGACCTCGGCACCACGAACTCCTGCGTCGCGGTGATGGAGGGCAAGGAGCCGAAAGTCATCGAAAACGCCGAGGGCGCGCGGACGACGCCCTCCGTCGTCGCCTTCGCCGAAGACGGTGAACGGCACATCGGCCAGCCCGCGCGCCGCCCGCCCGTCCCCCATCCCGAGAACACCCTTTTCGCCATTTAGCGTCGGCT
>CAZBOC010000029.1:0-5969 GCA_964493225.1 uncultured Caulobacterales bacterium
ACGCGCCGCCCCCGCCGCGCCGCCGGCGGCGGGGCGGCCGGCGGGGGGGGGGGGGCCGCCGCCGCCGAGCCGGGGCGCGTCGAACGGCGCGTCAGGGTCGACCTCGACCGGCGCGAGCGCGCCCGCCTTGGCGAGCCCCCTGCCGACGCCGTCGCCGACGCCCGCGGCGTCGGCGATTTCGCGGACCGTCATCGTCCGTAACCCAATCGTTTCAAGAACCCGCGCCCGCGCCTGCGTCAGCCGCTCCGGCGCCGCGCCCGCGGCCCTGTAGGCGACAATCGGCTTTCTTGCGGCGAGCGCGTCGCCTGAACGCATGACAAGCCGCAGGACGGCGCCGAGCGGAAACATCGTGTACGCCGCAACCCATTCGACGAAATCGATCACGTCGCGCGCCAGCGGCGGCGCGTCGATGATTTGCGAGGCGACTTTCAGTTTAGCCGGATCGACGGCGTCGTCGACGCCGGGCCAGACGACGCCGTAAAGCTCGCGCGGACCGAGGGGCGCGCGCACGAATGTTCCCGGCGGCGGCGGCGCGGCGCCGCCGGGCAGGCGATAATCATAGGCTTTGGCGAGGGGCAGCGGAAACAGAACCTTGGCGCGGTGCGCGCCGCCCGCGCCGCCGCCGTCGACGCCTTCGCCGGCCCTCGGATCGCCCGCCGCGTCGCCCGGCGGTCTCATCGAGCGCTTGATCCCCGGCCCGGTTTCGGCTGAATTGCCGGCATCGAGTTTGACAGCTGACGGGCCGGGTCCATGCGTTTTTCATCCACCTTCGCGATTGCGACCGCGCTCTTCTGGCTGGCCCTTCCGGGCGCGGCCAACGCGAAATACTCGCTGTGCAACAAGACGAGTTACACGCTTTCGGCCGCCATCGGCTATGTCGACGCCGAACGCCTCGCAACGCGGGGGTGGTGGCGCCTGCGGCCCGGTCAATGCAAGGTGGTGCTGACCGAAAAGACCAATCCGGGCCGCTATTTCGTCTACGCCGAAGCCATCCCCGGCCACGAAGGCCCCTTGCGGACCTGGTCCGGGGACAAGACCCTTTGCGTTGAAAACAGCGGCTTTTTCAATTTGCGCAACCAGGAGATCTGCCGCGAAACGCCCGCGACCCAGCGCAACTTCTTCGACGTCGAGGTGACGCCTGCGGCCGATGGCGACTGGCAGACAGATTTCGCGGAAGCCTCGAATTTCACGGTCTACAGCGCGGAAGTCGCAGGCGTTCAACGGCTTCTGCGCGACGTCGGCCACGAGATAGGCCGGATCGACGGATCGCTCGGTCGCCAGACCCGCGCCGCCCTCTCGGCGTACCGCAAGGGCAGGGGTTTTTCCCAGGAGGCCAAGATCGACGACCAGCTGATCGACGCCCTCATCGATGACGCGAACGCGCGCGACGCCAAGCGCGGCTTTTTCTTTTGCAACAAGACGGACGCCCCCGTCTGGAGCGCTATCGGCGCGCCGGGCGCGAACGACGCTTATGACTCGAAGGGCTGGTGGAAACTCGAGCCCGGGGCCTGCGCCAAGGTGGTGAAGGGCGAGTTGGAAGCGGACCATTACTATGTCTACGGACTGATTGAGGAGGAGAGCGGAGGCGAGCGCCGGCTCGCCGGCGGCGACAAGAACCTTTGCGTCAATCCCGTGAAGTTCGACGTGTCGAATGCGAGCCCCTGCGCTGAACAGGACCTTGATGAAGCCGTCTTCAAGCGCGTCGACGTCGGCGGGGCGTCAACAGCGACCTTTGATTTTCTTCCCGACATGTTCGTCGCCCCGCCGGCGCGGCCCTAGCCTGTGATGCGCAATTCCCAGCCCGATTTCACCCATGTCGAGACCTGGGTTTTCGACCTCGACAACACGCTTTATCCGGCGCATTGCAATCTTTTCAAACAGATCGACGCCCGGATGGCGACGTTCATCGAGGAACTGCTCAAAATCCCGCGCGACGCCGCGCGTCGTCTGCAGAAAGATTATTACGTCCGGTACGGAACGACCATGAGCGGGCTGATGCGCGAGCACGGCGTCAGGCCGCACGACTTCATGGACTACGTCCACGATATCGACCTCTCCGCCGTCTGCGAGAACGAGGAGCTGCGCGCGCTGATCGCCGAGCTTCCCGGAGAGAAATTCATTTTTACGAATGGCTCGGTGCGCCATGCGGAGAACGTGACCGAAAGGCTCGGCCTCGCGGGCCTGTTCGACGCGGTTTTCGACATCGCGGCGGCGGAGTTCACCCCGAAGCCCCATCGCGAGACCTATGAGCGCTTCATCAACCGCCATGGCGTGCGCGCCGACGAGGCCGCGATGTTCGAAGATCTCGCCCATAATCTCCTGTCGGCCCACGAATTGGGGATGACGACCGTGCTCGTGGGCTCAGACGCCGAATGGCTGGCCGACGAGCCCGCCGACAAGCGTCCCGCGCGCCCCGGCGAGCGCCACGACCACGTGCATCACTTCACAAACGATCTCACGGGCTTTCTGGGCATGATCGATATCGGCCGCCCCGCCGACCTCGCGCGCCTGAGCGAAAAGGGATGATCATGAACGAACACGCTGATCTCAAAGAAACCATTGACGCGGCCTGGGAGACCCGTGACGCCATCGGCCCCGATACGAGGGGGGCGGTGCGCGAGGCCGTCGAAGCCGGGCTTTCCGCCCTCGACGCGGGGCGCGCGCGAGTCGCGGAAAAACTCGGCGATGGGGACTGGGCCGTCAATCAGTGGCTGAAGAAAGCCGTGCTCCTGTCGTTTCGCCTGAACGACAACCGCCTGATGGGCAGCCTTCCCGGACCGTGGTTCGACAAGGTCGAGACCAAGTTTTTCCGCTGGGGCGAAGACGATTTCAAAAAGGCGGGCTTTCGCGCGGTGCCGCCGGCGACCGTGCGGCGCGGGGCCTATGTGGCGCCCTCCTCGGTCCTGATGCCGTCTTACGTCAATATCGGCGCCTATGTCGGTTCCGGAACGATGATCGACACCTGGGCGACGGTCGGGTCCTGCGCCCAGATTGGCGCGAATTGCCACATATCCGGCGGCGTCGGGATCGGCGGCGTCCTCGAGCCCCTGCAGGCGACCCCCGTGATCATCGAGGACGGCTGCTTCATCGGGGCCCGCTCCGAGGTCGCCGAGGGCGTGATCGTGCGCGAGGGCGCGGTCCTCTCCATGGGCGTCTATCTCGGCGCGTCGCCGCAGATCGTCGACCGCGCGTCTGGCGCGTTCCGATATGGCGAGGTCCCGCCCTTCGCGGTGGTGGTGCCCGGTTCCCTGCCGTCGGACAGGGGCGGGCCCAGCCTTTACTGTGCGGTGATCGTGAAACAGGTCGACGAACAGACCCGCTCCAAGACTTCCGTCAACGAGCTGCTGCGCGACTGAATTGGCGAGCCTGAAGCGGGAAGCGCGCTCCAGGCCGATCGGCGGCCGGTCAGCTTTCTCAGCGGCGAGCCTTCGCAGGATCGTCAAACCGGGACGACGTTTCGCTCTCGTTTGAACCGTATGAACGGTTTTTCCGAATTGCGAGTGAACGCTCACTTGAAATTTTCGCCCCCGCGCCCAGATTCTGATCGCCGGCGCATTTTTCGCGGCTGAGCGCCGCCGATGGACCCGCCCCGAAAGGACCCAGTGCGATGGAAGACGCCGGAGCCGTCAGATCCGAACCGCCGGAACAGCCGACGCCGCTGGTGCGCGCGCGCGGCGTCACGGCTCAAAACGGCTCAACGAAGGCGAAAATCGAGCGTGCGGCGCTCTCCTTGTTTGTGGCGAGAGGGATCGAGGGCGCGACGACGCGCGAAATCGCCCGCGCCGCCGGCGTTTCGGAGGGCGCGCTGTACCGCCATTTCAAGAGCAAGGACGAGCTCGCCCGCCGGCTTTTCGCCGCCATCCATGAACGTCTCGCCAGCCTCGTGCGGGCCGCCGGCCGGAAAGCGGACCTTATCGACATCCAGGCGGACGCCGTCGTCGACGCCTATTGCGCCGCCGCGGACGACGACTGGCCCCTGTTTTCCTATCACCTCGTCTCGCTCGACCATTTCCTGCCGACCCCTCCGGGCGCCGACGACCCTGTCAGCGCGACGGAAGACATCATCCGCGCCGCGATGGATCGCGGGGACTTGCCACCGGGCGATGCGAAGCTGCTCGCCGCCATGGCTCTCGGCGTCGTCCTTCAGCCGGCGCTCCACAAGGTCTATGGTCGGCTCGAACGCCCCCTCGGCGCCTATGCGGATCAATTCAGGTCCGCCATACGCGCAGTGCTTCTCTCCTCCGACGCCAAGTGAAGGAACCGCCGTTATGCGCAACCTCGCCTTTCGCGCGGCCTATCATCTGACCTCGGTGTTTTTCGCCGTGACGGCCCTGCCCCTGCTCGCCGCCCCGACGCGCGCGCCGCTTGCACGCTGGATCCGCAAATATTCCAGATCAGTCCTTTTCCTGATGCGCACGATCGCCGGCGTGCGCCTTATCGTGAAGGGTCGCGAGCACGTGCCCGAAGGGCCGTGCATCATAGCGGCGAAACACCAGAGCTGGGGCGACGGATTTTGCGCTTTCAGCGAAATCGACGACCTCGCCTTCGTCGCGGGCGACCATCTGGAACGTATCCCGCTGCTCGGCGGCATCCTGAAGAAGCTCGGCGCGATCGTAGTCGATAATTGCGGCGGCGCGACGGCCCGTGCGCGTCTCGTCGACCGCGAACTGAAACAGGCGCATGATGAAGGCCGGCGCATCCTGATCTATCCGGAAGGCCATCTCGCGCCGGTCGGCGAAAAGTACCGCTACAGGCGCGGCGTTTATCATATGTATGCGGCCTATCAGCGTCCGGTCGTTCCCGTTGCGACCAATCTCGGCCGGTTCTGGCCCCAGGCGCGCTGGGACTTGAAGCCCGGCGAGGCAGTGATCGAATTCCTCAAGCCCATCGCGCCCGGGGCCGCGAAAGACGAATTCATGTCTGAGCTTGAAGAACGGATCGAGACGCGCTCCCTGGAACTTCTGGGCGACAGCCGCGCCGGGACGGTCCGCTGGGACCGGCCGGCCCTCCCCGATCCGCGAAAAACCCCCGCCGCAGTCGGAGCCTGACGCCCATGACCTTCGTCAACCCGTCCGCAGAAGCAGAGCCCGGCGCCCAACGGGACGCCGCCCAGGTCGCCGAGCACGCCGCCCCAATGTTCTTCCAGCGCCGCTTCCTGCCCATGTGGGTCGCCTTCTGTCTCGGCGTCTTTGCGGACAACATGCTGCGCCAGTCGCTCCTGATCGGCGTGACCTTCGGCTATATCACGCTGGGCGGATTGCCGGACGGGCTTTCCGTGCCCATCATCGGCGCGCTGTTCGCGCTGTCCATGCTGACCTTTTCGGCGATTTCCGGTCAGTTCGCGGATAAATTCGAGACGGCCTCCATGCTGAGGCGCACGAAATTCATCGAGGTCTTGATCATGTCGACGGCCGCCGTCGGCTTCTGGATCAATTCAGGCTGGCTCCTTGTCGCGAGCCTTTTCGCCATGGGCGCGCAATCGGCCTTTTTCAGCCCGGTGAGAATCGGCGCCATGCCGAAATATTTCCGTACGAGTGAACTGATCAGGGCGAACGCCGTTTTCTCTTTCGGCCTTTTCGTCTCCATTCTCCTCGGCCTCCTTTTCGGCGGGATGCTGATCGCGCGGCAAGGCGGCGGCCTGATAGTCGCGAGCGCGCTCGTCGCCGCCTCGGCGATCGGCTGGCTGAGCGTTCTCGCCGCGCCGCGGGCGGCGCCGGCCGCGCCGGCTCTTCGGATCGACTGGAACATCGCGCGCCAGGCCGGCGAGATCTTCCGATACGCATTCGGCGCGCCGGGCGTCGTGCGGCCGATGCTCGGTTACGCCCTGTTCTACTACATGTCGACGCTCGTCACGGTGCTGATCACCGTCTACGCCCCGAACGTCCTGGGCGCGGAAGACGAGGTTGCGAACCTCGTCATGCTTCTGTTCACCTTCGGCGCAGGCGCCGGCGCGATGGAGATTTGGGGCA
>CAZBOC010000029.1:5979-15789 GCA_964493225.1 uncultured Caulobacterales bacterium
CGGATCTTGCTCACCGCCTATCCAACCATCGCCGTCCGGCGCGATGGCCGCAGCGCGACTGGGAAAGGGCAAGAGCGGCCGCGGTCTCTCCACGCTCGGGGCCGCCGCGGCAGGGGCGATGACGCTTGCGATCGTGTTCCTCAGCGCTCCCGCCGCACGGGCGGGCGCGGAGACGATCGCCGCAATGTTCGCCTCGCCCGCCGGCGCCGCCCTCGCCGGCGCGTTCGTTCTCTCCGCGGCGGCCATGGGGCTCTACATCGTCCCGCTCCAGGCGGCGATCCAGCGCCGCGCGCCCGAGGCCGAACGCGCCCGGATCATGGCGGCGAGCAACATGCTGAACGCCGGCGCGGCCGTCCTCGGCTCTCTCTCCGTCGCCGTCGTCACCCTCAGCGACGTCAGCCCCGCCAGGGCGTTCATCATCGTCGCCGCGCTCCAGCTGTCGCTCGCGGCCTATATGTTCGCACGTCGCGCCACGACGCCAGCCGGGCTCCATGACGAGATGCTAGAAGCATCGTGTGCGGACTAGAAAGCGAGGGCCTTCGCCTGCTTCACATGCTCGAGGACGCGAACGCGGGTGAGGATTTCCTCCGTAACCGGCTGATCGACCGCAAGCAGTGCGATGGCGTCGCCCCCGGCCTCGTTCCTGCCGAGATTGAAGGTCGCGATATTGACGCCCGCCTCGCCAAGGGCGTGGCCGAGGGCGCCGATGAAGCCGGGCTTGTCTTCGTTCGTCACGTAGAGCATGTGCGGGGCGAAGCCCGCCTCCATCTCCACGCCCTTGATTTCCACGATGCGCGGGCTTGCGCCGAATAGCGTTCCCGTCACGCTGCGGTCGTCGCGCTCGGTGACGATCCTGAGGCGGATGGTGCTGTCGAAGATCGCCGCATCGTCGCGATAGGTCTCGGCGATGGCGACGCCGCGCTCCCTGGCGATGATCGGCGCGTTGACGATGTTCACCTCGCCGAGCATCGGTTTGAGGACGCTCGCGACGGCCGCAGCGGTCAGGGGCCGCGTGTTCAGCTTTGCGACCTCGCCGGCGTAGATGATCTCGATCGCCTTCACGCTGGTCTCGGTCAGCTGCCCCGCGAAGGCGCCGAGATGTTCGGCGAGCATGATGAAAGGCTTCAGCCTCGGCGCCTCGTCGGCGGTGATCGACGGCATGTTGAGCGCGTTCGTCACGGCGCCGCGCATCAGATAGTCCGCCATCTGTTCAGCGACCTGGATCGCGACGTTCTCCTGCGCCTCGCGGGTCGATGCGCCGAGATGAGGCGTCGCGACGACGCGTTCATGGCCGAACAGGGGATGCTCCGTCGCCGGCTCGGTTTCGAAGACGTCGAGGGCCGCCGCGCCGACGTGACCGTCGTCCAGCGCCTCCTTCAGCGCCGCCTCGTCAAGAAGCCCGCCGCGCGCGCAATTGACTATGAAGACGCCGGGTCGCGTCTTGGAGATGTTCTCTTTGCTGAGGATATTTCGCGTCTGTTCCGTCAGCGGCGTATGTAGCGAGATGATTTCCGCGCGCGTGAGCAGATCGTCAAGATCGACGCGCTCGACGCCGATTTCCTCAGCGCGCTGATCAGTGAGGAAAGGGTCGAAGGCCACGACATGCATTTTCAGGCCCGCCGCGCGGTCGGCGACGATCGAGCCGATATTGCCGCATCCGATGACGCCGAGGGTCTTGCCGAAGAGCTCCGCTCCCAAGAATTTCGACTTCTCCCATTTGCCGGCGTGAGTGGACTGGTTCGCCTGCGGGATTCTCCGCGCGAGGGCGAACATCATGGCGATGGCGTGCTCTGCCGTCGTGATCGCGTTTCCATAGGGCGTGTTCATCACGACGACGCCGGCCCCCGTCGCCGCGTCGATGTCGATATTGTCGACGCCGATGCCGGCGCGGCCGATCACCTTCAGGTTTTTCGCGCGCGCAATCACCGCCGGCGTCGCTTTGGTGGCCGATCTGACGGCGAGACCGTCGAATCCGGCGATGGCGTCGAGGAGCCTGTCCGGCTCTTTTCCGAGACCCGGCTGATAGTCGACCTCGAGGCCGCGGGTCCTGAAAATCTCTACGGCGGTTTCGCTGAGGGCGTCGGAAATCAAAACTGACGGCATTGAGCATGCTCCGTAAAAGGATATTTTTCTGAAGACCTTCGGATCGGTTATGCGCGCGCGGACTTCACCTGCGCGAAGGCCCAATCAAGCCATGGACAAAGCGCCTCGACATCGGCCGTCTCGACGGTCGAGCCGCACCAGACGCGAAGCCCGGGCGGCGCGTCGCGATACCCGCCGATATCGAACGCGGCCTCTTCCTCGGCGAGGAGCGCTTCCATCGATTTCACAAAGGCGCGCTGGTCGTCCTCAGCGAGCGCCGCGAAATCGGGCTCGACAATCTTGAGGCACACGGATGTGTTCGAGCGCGTCGCAGGATCGGCGCAGAGGAAGTCGATCCAGCCCGTCTGTTCAACCCAGGCGCCGAGCGCGGCGGCGTTCGCGTCGGCTCGCGCGCGCAGACCCTCGAGGCCGCCGCCCGAGGCGCCCCAGTCGAGCGCGTCGATATAGTCCTCGACGCAAAGCATCGACGGCGTGTTGATCGTCGCTCCTGCGAAAATCGATTGGTTGAGTTTTCCGCCCTTCGTCAACCTGAAGATTTTCGGCAGCGGCCAGGCCGGCGCATAGCTCTCAAGCCGCTCAACGGCGCGCGGGCCGAGGATCAGGACGCCATGGGCCGCCTCGCCGCCCATCACCTTCTGCCATGAGAAGGTGACCGCATCGAGCTTCTCCCAGTCGAGCGCCTGCGCAAAGGCGGCCGACGTGGCGTCGCAGATAACGACGCCCTCGCGGGTCGGCGAAATCCAGTCCGCATCCGGCACGCGCACGCCGGACGTGGTCCCGTTCCAGGTGAACACGACATCATGGGACGGATCGACTTGTGACAAATCCGGGAGTTCGCCATAGCCCGCCGTCATCACGCGGGCGTCGAGTTTCAGTTGCTTGACGGCGTCGGTGACCCAGCCCTCGCCGAAACTTTCCCAGGCGAGCATGTCGACCGGCCGGGCGCCCAGCATCGTCCACATGGCCATCTCCACCGCGCCCGTATCCGAGGCGGGGACGATGCCGATGAGATAATTGCTCGGCACTTCAAGCACCGCGCGGGTTTTGTCGATGGCCTCCTTAAGGCGCGCCTTTCCGATCCCGGAACGGTGCGACCGGCCGAGCGCATCCCGCCTGAGTTTTTCAGGGAGCCATCCGGGTCGCTTCACACAAGGCCCGGACGAAAAAGATGGCCGCGCAGGGCGCGCGACCGGCGTTGGTTTGGTCATGTTTCACTCCCATCCTCGCAGATGGGTCGCGCTTCGTTGGGGAAGCGTGGCCCGCGCCGTCTATGTGCGAAGGCGCAGGCCGCGTCAATTCTTTTATTGCGACGCAGCAATGTTCGCACGATAATCGTCGTCGTGGACGATCCTGCTCTGCGGCTGATTTCGCGATTGCGGGGGCCGCGTCGCTGCGTCGGCATAAACCATCTTTACAGGAATGAAGCAATGGCGACCAGCGCGCCCATGGAGAGATCGGAGGGCGCGGCGGGGGCGGCCGAGTGGCTGGCCTTCGCCGCGATGGTCGCGGTCGGGGGCTCCTCCTTCGCCATGATTCGCTTCGCGGTCGAGACGATGCCGCCGACCGTGGTGACCGTCGGCAGGCTGTGGATCGGAGCGGCGTTCCTTTACGCCGTGATGAAACAGGCCGGCCGCCGCTTTCCGCCCCTCTTTGCGCCGGGCCCGCGGCGCGCGCTTGGCGCCGAGTGGCGCTGGATGATCACTGTCGGCTTCATCGGCTATGTCGTCCCGTTCCTGATTTTTCCGTGGGCGCAGCAATACATCGAGAGCGGGCTGGCGGGCGTCTATATGGCGTTCATGCCTATCTGGACGATCGTCCTCGCCTATCTGTTCGCAAACGAACCCCTCGGCCGGGAGAAGGTCGCCGGCGTGGCGCTCGGCGTCGCCGGCGTCGTCATTCTCCTCGGGCCCGGCGTCGTCGGCGGGGCGGCGCGCAGCGGCGTCCTCGCACAGGCCGGGCTCCTTCTCGCGACGCTCTGCTATGCGGCGTCGGCTGTCATCACGCGGCGCGCCCCGCCCATCAGGCCGCGGGTGTTTTCGGCCGGCGCGCTGGCGGCGGCGGCGGTTTTGTCGACGCCCTTGCTGCTTCTTTCGCCGCTCGAGCCGGGCGGCTGGTCGCCGGCGAGCCTCGCCGGCGTCGTAGGGCTGGGGCTCGGGCCGACGGGGCTCGGCGGGCTCCTCCTAATCGTGCTGATACAGCGCGTCGGCGCCGGGTTCATGGGGCTTGCGAACTATCTGACGCCGGTCGTGGCGGTCATCTTCGGCGCGGCCCTGTTCACCGAACGCCTGCCCTCGACGGTTTTCATCGCTCTCGCCGTCATTCTCGCCGGCGTCGCCATCAGCCGGCGCAAAGCGCGCGCCGGTCTGACGCAAAACACCGCGGGGCTGGCCGCCGATCAGACCAAGATCTGACCCTTCTGGACCGGGACGGCGTTCCCGCCGATGCGGACCGATGAGACGGCGCCGCCCGTGACGTCGACGCGCGCGGCGATGCGGCTCGGCCGACCCATCTCGAAGCCCTGCTCGACAACCCAGAAAAGCGCGCCGTCGGAAAGATCGCCCGCCGCCGCGATCTGCCCGGGCAGGCCCGCCGCCGCCGAACCTGTCGCCGGATCCTCCGGCACGCCCGCGTCAGGGGCGAACATGCGCGCATGAAATGTCGCGTCCGCCGCCTCGCCGCCTTCCGCGTAGAGATAGACGCCGATCGTCTGTTCAAGTTGAAGCGCCGCGAAGGCGACCGGGTCCATGCCCGCCGCGCGCACGACATCGAGCGGCGCGCGGGCGTATATATAATCACCGCCGGCGCCGATGCGGCGCGGGCGGTGCGCCGCCCGGTCGAGGGCGCCGGCGGGAAGGCTGAGCGCGGCTTCAAGCGCTTCCGGCGTCGGCGCCGGCCCGCCCTCGACGGGAAGGTTGGGGTTCAGAAATTCCGCAAACGACGCCTCCCCGCCATGGTCGAGCGCGACGGGAAATAGGCCCGCGGCGAGCTCAAGCGTCAGCGTTTCGGCGAGACCGCGGGCGCGCGCGACCGCAATCGCGGCGCCGACCGTCGGGTGGCCGGCGAAGGGCAGTTCATAGCCCGGCGTGAAGATCCTGACCCGCGCGGCGTGCGCCGGGTCCTCCGCGGGCAGAACGAAGACCGTCTCGGAGAGATTGAATTCGCGCGCAAGGGTCTGCATTTCGGCGCCCGAAAGCCCTTGCGCGTCCATGACGACGGCGAGCGGATTGCCCGCGAAACGCCGGTCGGTGAAGACGTCATAAGTCTCGTAATCATATGCGCGCATGGGTTCGCACCTTTTCGGCGGCCGGAGAAAGATCAGCCGCGCCTCACCGCGAAGGCGTGGTTCAACGGCCCCGCGCCGGCCCCGAAGCCGGGGGCGGCCCTGATCGCGGCGCGGACATAGGCGATAGAGTCGCGCACCGCCTTCGGGAGCGGCTTGCCCCCGGCGAGGCCGGTCGCAAGGGCCGAGGCCAAAGTGCAGCCCGTGCCGTGGGTTGCGCGCGTCTCAAGGCGGGGGTTTTCAAAGCGCGTGTCACCGTCTGCGTCCACAAGAACGTCCGTGACAAGATGGCCGTGGAGATGCCCGCCCTTGGCGAGGGCGGCCCCGGCCCCGGCGGCGCGGAGCGCCCGGCCGGCGCGGGCGAGGTCGTTGGCGCTCGTGATTTCAAGCCCCGTCAGCGCTGCGGCCTCGTCCGCATTCGGCGTGACGACCGCCGCGATGGGAACGAGCCGCGCCATCAGCGCCTCGGCCATGCCGCCGGCCGCAAGCGCATGCCCGCTTGTCGAAGCAAGGACCGGATCGAGGACGATCGGCGCGCGGCCAGCCCATTCGGCCAGCACCTGCGCGATGGCGCCTGCGGCTTCGACGTCGCCGATCATGCCGATCTTGATCGCGTCGGCGCCGATGTCGTCCAGCACGGCGGCGATCTGGTCACGGATGAAATCCGGCTCCAGCCCCTTCACCGCCTTTACGCCCGTCGTATTCTGGACCGTCAGAGCCGTAATCGCCGCCGCCGCGTAGCCGCCGAGCGCCGTCACGGTCTTGACGTCGGCCTGAACACCCGCGCCGCCGGAGGGGTCGGATCCCGCAATGATGAGAACACGGCCTTGCACGACCGAAGGTGTAGCGCGCCCGGCGCCATGCCGCAAAGGGCGAGGGGCGTCGCAAGCCGGCGGCGGGTCCGCGCAGGCGCCCTTCTATCCTTTCACGCTGTCAATAGCGTCGCAGATTTCGCCGACCACGGCCTTCACGAGGCCCTCGTCCTCGCCCTCGCCCATCACCCTGATGACGGGTTCGGTGCCCGACTTGCGGATGACGAGGCGGCCTGACTGGCCGAGCGTCTCCTCGCCCGCCTCGATGGCGGCCACGACCGCGGCGTCGTTCAGGGGATCGCCGCCGTTGAAGCGCACGTTCTGCAGGAGTTGCGGGAAGGGCTCGAAATTGTTGCAGGCCTCGCTGACCTTGCGTTCCTCGCTGGCGACGACCGCGAGGATTTGCAGCGCGGTCACGAGCCCGTCGCCCGTCGTGGCGTGGTCGCTCAATATCACGTGTCCTGAAGGTTCGCCGCCGACATTCATGTCGCGGGCGCGCATTTCCTCGACGACATAACGGTCGCCGACTTTGGTCCGCACAAGGTCGAGACCCTGCGAGCGGAGGAAGCGCTCCAGCCCCAGATTGGACATGACCGTCGAGACGACGCCGCCGCCCTTCAGCCGGTCGCGCGTCGACCAGAAGCGCGCGATGAGGGCCAGTATCTGGTCGCCGTCGACGATCCGGCCCTTCTCGTCGGAGATGATGACGCGATCGGCGTCTCCGTCGAGGGCGACGCCGATATCAGCGCGGTATTCGAGGACCGCCTCGCGCATGTGGTCGGTCGCGGTCGAGCCGCACTCCTGATTGATGTTGAAGCCGTCAGGTTTCACGCCGAGCGGTTTGACCTCCGCGCCTAGCTCCCAGAGCACCGTCGGCGCGACTTTGTAGGCGGCGCCGTTCGCGCAATCGAGGACGACGCGCAATCCGTCGAGGGATTGGCGGCGCGGGAATGTATTCTTGGCGAATTCGATATAACGCGCGCCCGCGTCGTCGATGCGCTTGACGCGTCCGAGATCACGCGCCGGCGCGAGCCCCTTTTCGACCCCGTCGGCCATCAGCCGCTCGATTTCAAGCTCGGTCTCATCGGAAAGCTTGAAGCCGTTGGGGCCGAAAAATTTAAGGCCGTTGTCATGGTACGGATTATGGGAGGCGGAGATCATCACGCCGAGGTCGGCGCGCAAGGAGCGCGTCAGCATCGCCATGGCCGGGGTCGGCAGGGGACCGAGGAGAAAAACGTCCATGCCTGAGGCTGCAAAGCCCGCCGTCAGCGCCGGCTCGATCATGTAGCCGGACAGGCGCGTGTCCTTGCCGATGACGACCCGGTGGCGGTGGCGCCCGTTCTTGAAGACGCGGCCGACGGCCATGCCGAGGCGCAGGATCGAATCCGGCGTCATCGCGCCGGCGTTCGCCAGCCCCCTCACCCCGTCCGTTCCGAAGATTTTGCGCTCCTTGACAAGCGCTTTCAGCGAGCGGTTTTCCCCGTCCATGGTCGACGCTCCTGTCGCGGCGCGGCGGCGCGCGCCCTGAAACCATCCGTGTCCGATCAGGGGAGTATCGCCCGGACCCGTTAATTGCAACTTGCGTTCGGTCCGGCGCGGGCCGCTTTTACGGCGTTTGCGACGGCGAGGGCCTGGCGCGTGGCGGCGACGTCGTGCACCCGAACGATCGAGGCCCCTCGGGCGACGAGGATTGCAGCGAGGGAGCCGGCGAGGCGGTCCTCGGGGGCCGGCCGCGCGCCGTTGGCGGCCTTGTCTATGGCGGCGATGAAGCGCTTGCGCGAGACGCCCAGCAGGACCGGCGCAATGCCGGCGAGGCGATCAAGATTGGCGAGCAACGCCAGATTGTGCGCCAGAGTCTTGCCGAAGCCGATGCCGGGGTCGATCGTGATCTTCTCGCGCGCGACGCCGGCGGCTGCGCAGGCTTCCATCCGGGCGGCGAGAAATTCGCAAACCTCTTCGACGACATCGGCGTATTGCGGATTGTCCTGCATCGTCTTCGGATCGCCCTGGGCGTGCATCAGGACAACCTCGCATCGGAGCGCGGCCGCCGTCGGAATGCTTTCCGGCGAAAAGGTCAGCGCGCTGACGTCATTCCAGACAGAGGCCCCGGCCGCGATCGCGGCGCGCGCCGCTTCGGGCTTGCGGGTGTCGATGGAGATCGGCGCGTCGGTCCGCCCGCGCAGCCTTTCGATGACGGGGAGGACGCGGGAGATCTCTTCGTCGACCGGCACGGGCTCCGCGCCGGGCCGCGTCGATTCCCCGCCCACATCGAGAATGTCCGCGCCTTCGGCAGCCAGCCGGACGCCATGCGCCACAGCGGCGTCGAGGGCGAAGAACTTTCCGCCGTCGGAAAAGGAATCAGGCGTCACGTTCACGACGCCCATGATTTTCGGTACTCGCGGCGAAGACCGGCGAGCCTTCGAAGGGCTCGCCTTTTCCTTTCCAATCACGACCCGGCGCCCGCCATTCTTCTCCTGGCCGCGCGCGGCGCGGGCTCGCGCCTTTTACGCGCCTTGAGGGCTCGGCTCGAAGCCGCCGCCCGGCTTGTCCTTTTTACCGGCCGTCTCTTCGTCCGTAGACGGAACGGAACTCGGCGGCGGCGTGTCGTCCGCGTCCGTCGGCTCGTCGCGGACGATTTCCTCACCGCGCAGCAGCGCCGCGATTTCCTCGCCCGTCAGCGTCTCATATTCGAGGAGCGCCTCGGAAAGCTTCTCCCAGTCATCGTTGCGTTCGGTCAGGATGCGTTTGGCCTGGTCATAGCCTTCCGTCACGATGCGCTTGATTTCGTCCTCGATCATTTTCGAAGTCTCGCCCGAAATGGACCGCGAGCGCGCGATTGACTGGCCGAGAAAGACTTCGCCCTCATCTTCGGCATAGGCGATCGGTCCCAGCTTTTCGGAAAGACCGAACTGCGTGACCATCGCGCGCGCGATTTTCGTCGCCTGTTCGATGTCCGAGGACGCGCCGGAGGTCGTCTTCTCCTTGCCGAATTTCAGCTCCTCGGCGACGCGTCCGCCCATCGCCATGGCGATCTTCGCCTTCATCTGTTCCAGCGTGAAGGAGTAGCGATCGCGTTCGGGCAGATACTGAACCATCCCGAGAGCGCGTCCGCGCGGAATGATCGTCGCCTTGTGCACGGGATCTGAGCCCGGCATGGTCAGTCCGACAAGCGCGTGGCCGGCCTCGTGGTAGGCGGTGAGCGCCTTTTCCTCGTCGGTCATCACCATGGAACGGCGTTCCGCGCCCATGAGGACCTTGTCTTTCGCGTCGTCGAACTCCTTCGCCGTGACGAAGCGCTTGCCGCGCCGCGCCGCCAGGAGCGCCGCCTCGTTCACGAGGTTGGCGAGGTCCGCGCCGGAGAAGCCGGGCGTGCCGCGGGCGATCGTGCGGATGTTCACGTCCGGCGCCAGCGGAACCTTTTTCGCGTGCACGTTCAGGATCTTTTCACGGCCGACGACGTCCGGATTGGGAACGACGACCTGACGGTCGAACCGGCCGGGCCGCAGGAGCGCGGGATCAAGCACGTCCGGCCGGTTGGTGGCCGCGATCAGGATGATCCCTTCATTCGCCTCGAAGCCGTCCATCTCGACCAGCAGCTGGTTCAGGGTTTGCTCG
>CAZBOC010000030.1:0-15671 GCA_964493225.1 uncultured Caulobacterales bacterium
CACGCCTGGAACGCGTGTAGGCGGGCAACCGTCTCGAGGGTTCGAATCCCTCTCTGTCCGCCATCCTCCCTGCCCGGGGCGCATGGGTCCGGCGCCTCACAGCGGGCGAGAGCGCGTAACCGTGGGCGGCGCCGTCGCGCTATGCTTCCGCGATCGACATGGCTGCTACTCTCCCACAGGATCTCACGCGCGGAAATTTGCTTCGCGCCGGTCCGCCCTCGCGGGCCGAGGGGCGGTCATGCGATGCTCGTCCCCGGTCCCGGCGCCGGGGGCGCGCCTTGCCGGTCGTGAGCCCGGAGCGTTATTGCGTCCGCCGAGGAGGAACGAGCCATGATTGAGCTTTTCGGATATTTCCGCAGCTCCGGCGCATATCGCGTCCGGATCGCCCTCAACCTGAAAGGGGTGGAGCACGAATTCTTTCCCGTCCACCTGCTGCGCGGCGGCGGCGAGCAGCATGCGCCGGCTTTTCGCGCCGTGAACCCTCAGGGTTTCGTGCCCGCGATCCGCGACGGCGACTTCACGTTGAACCAATCCCTCGCCATCGTCGAATGGCTTGACGAAACGTACCCTGATCCGCCGCTCTTGCCATGCTCCATAAACGAAAGAGCAAAAGTCCGCGCCTTCGCCCAGATGATCGCCTGCGACATCCACCCGCTGCAGAACCTGCGGGTGCTGCAATATCTTGAAAGGGAATTCGGCGCTGACCAGGCCGCGAAAGAGAAGTGGTGCCGGCGGTGGATCGAAGACGGTCTGGCCGCGTGCGAAGCCGTAGTCGCCGGCGAAAACCGGACGGGGGATTTCTGCTTTGGCGACAAGGCTGGTCTCGCCGAACTCTGCCTCGTTCCGCAGATGTTTTCCGCGCGGCGATTCGGGGCCGACCTGTCGGCGACCCCGAGGCTCGAGCAAATCGACGCCGCTTGCCGGGCGTTGCCTGCGTTTTCAGCCGCGGCCCCGGAAAATCAACCGGATGCGGAATAAACAGGGGCGTGCAGACCAGCGTCCGAGCGGCGCCTCAGTCGAGTGCGGCGATTACCCTTGTTTCCAGTTGGCTTTTGGTCTGTGAACCCGCGCGACCTGACGTCCGAGAAGCGACCGCGGCGGGAAAAAAGCTGAGCTTGAAACCCGATATCCAGGATTTGCAGACATCGGCGGGCGCGCATGCGCGCCCGGGCGGTAAAAACGCTTCCTTAGAACCCCTATATCGCGTTTTGGCCGCAAGGGGGGGGCGGGCATGCGCGCCCGCGCTGCAGGAAATTTCTTTATCCGACGCGGAAAACCGACCGGCATTGTTGCTGATCGACAAACGCCTGGGCGACTTCCTTGCCGTCGAGGGTCAATTCGCCCGCGTCTCCGAGCCAGCCCTGGCTTTCTGCATAGGCGCGAGCGTCTTCGCTGCCCGCGCTCATTGCGCTGGCGAAATGAAGTAGCGCCTGCTTCAACTCGCTCGTTCTCTCGTAGGCCATATGTGCTCCCAAATTACGCGTACACTTTGGCTACGCGTCGCCGGCGAATCCGGATCGCCGGCTATCGTATAAAGTGGGAACCGCTTGTCTGGGCGCAAGGTGCGACAAGGTGCGCTGCAGCGCGATTTGATCTGGCTGGCCAAGATTTTGTACACCTTTCGCATCGAAAGGGCCTGCTCCATTTCCAAATCAACAGAAAATGCGCCTGCACCCGAAGGCGGCGACGCAACCGACGTCGACTTTCCCTGGGATGACGACAATCAGGCGTGGTGGGACTGGTACCTCACGCTGGCGGAAAATGACGGCGAAGGCGCCGGCGACCTCCTAGACGGGCCGCCGGCTTTGGACGCAGCCCCGGCCGACGATGCGGGGCTGGCCGCGGCCCTCGCCGAGCCCTACGCGCTGACCGGTGAAGACGTCGCGTTCTTTCGCGAGAACGGTTTCGTGAAATTGAAGTCGGTTCTGGGCCCGTCGCTTGTCGCGAGACTGCGCGAGGAAATCCGATCAGTGCTGGAGCGGGCTTTCGCCCTGGCGCTGGACGATCGCGCCAGCGGACGGTTTCTCAGCGCGGAGATGGCGTGGCTGGAAGCCAGGGCCCTGAGGATGTTCGTCCTGAGCCCCCGCATTGCCGGCATCGCTGCGAAGCTCATCGGCGCACCAGCGGTGCGGCTCTACCATGACAATCTGCTGTCCAAGGAGCCGGGCGGCGGCCGGACCCCGTGGCATTACGACGACCATCATTTCCCCCTGGCGACCGATCAGGTCGCGACCGCCTGGATCCCGGCCCAGCCCATTCCGCGCGAAATGGGTCCGCTCGCCTTCGCCGGACCGATCGACGTCTGGCGCCTTGTGAAAGATGTCCCGTTCGACCGCACCAATACGAGCTACGACCGCCGGGTCGCTGAGATTTTTCGCGAGCGCGACGTCGCCGTGGAGGACGGCCCCTTCGAGGTCGGCGAGGTGAGCTTTCACCACAATCTGAGCTTCCATACCGCGGCGGCCAATCGAACCCGGAAGAGCCGCGTTGTCCTCGCAAACACCTATTTCGCAGACGGCGCGCGCCTCGTCGATCGGCCGACCATGGTCTCCGGCGACTGGCGCAAGTTCCTGCCCGACGTCGAACCCGGCGGCGTCGCAGCGAGTCCCTTAAACCCGATCTGCTGGCCGCCGCAGCCGGCTTCGCCGTTCGAGCCCCGGGAGAGCCCGTCCGATGGATGACACTTTCGCGCGCAGCTGCGCCCACTGGAGCGCCGACAAGCGCGCCGGCATGGAGGATTTCTACGCCCTCGCAAGCCTGGACTACCGGGAGCTTGCAAGCGCCGTCGACTGGTCCTCGTGGCTGAGGGAGCGCGAGGCGGCCGCCGTCGAACGCGGCGGCGGACGGCTCAGGCTTCTCGACGTCGCATGCGGCTCGGGCAAGTTTCCGGCCGCGCTCATCCGTAACGGGGCGATCGCCGAGGCGGGGCTTGGGCCGATCGACTACGCGCTTCTCGATCCGTCGGCGTTCTCGATCGCCGAAGCGCGGGCCGCCCTCGCACCGCCATTCGTGCCGGGTGCTGAATTTGAAACTACGCTCCAGGCGCTCGACGTCGCGGCTGGCGCGTTCGACGTCGCCTGGGCGACGCACGCGCTTTACGCGATACCGGAGGCTGAGATCGACGCCGCGCTCGAGCGCTTCCTTGGGGCCTTCGCCGACGCCGGCTTCATCGCCCATGCGCGCGCGGACGCGCACTATCTGCAGTTCTACGAGCATTACCTGCGTGGGTTTCGCGGCGGCGAGGGCGCGCCCTATGTCAGCGCCGAACGCATCGAGGAAGGGCTTCGCCGCCTCGGCGCGCGCGTCGAGGCGCGCGTCATCGCCTATGAGAACCGCGCCGAGGAGACCGATCGCGGCCGGGTCGAGGGCTATCTGCAGCGTTGCGTCTTCGACGACGGCGTCACGCTGGAGGACATGCTCGCGAACGCCGAGACCGGGCCGTATCTCGAAGCGCGGCGCGAGCGCGGCGCCTGGCGCTTTCCCCAGAACGTCAGCCTGATGTTCGTCGCGGCCGGCTAGATACTCCGAGCGCGCAAATGATCCCCGCCGCCGCGTTTCGCGAAAAATGGCCGCTCCTCGCGCTTGGATTCTTTCTGGCGTTCTTTTCCGGACCCGGACAAACCTATTTCATCTCGCTGTCGGCCGGCGGGGTGCGCGAGGCCTTCGGGCTCAGCGACGGCGGCTACGGGGCGATCTATTCCTTCGCGACGCTGTGCAGCGCGGCGAGCCTCATCTGGCTCGGACAGCTCGCCGATCGCGTCCAACCGGCGCGGCTCGCCCTCGGCGCGCTCTTCGCGCTCAGCCTCGCGGCGCTTGCGATGGCCGGCGCGCAAACCGTCGCCGGTCTGATCGTCGCCGTCTTCGCCCTGCGTCTCGCCGGGCAGGGGATGCTGAGCCATCTGATGGCGACCTATGTGGCGCGCTGGTTCGCAGAGACGCGCGGGCGCGCTCTCGGTCTCGCCGCCCTCGGCTTTTCGGCCGGCGAGGCCAGCCTGCCGGCCGTCACGGCCCTGGCGCTCGGCGCCTATGACTGGCGCGTCGTCTGGACGGGCGTCGCCGCTGCGCTCGTCGTCATCGGCGCGCCCTTGATCCTTTTATTATCCCGCGCAGCGGGCGGACTGCCGGGCGCCGATTGGGCGGGAGGCGATCAGGCCGCGTCAGCGGCGCGGGACGAGGCGTCCCCTGCGCCGTCCTGGACGCGAGCGCAGGTCTTGCGCGATCGCAGGTTCCTCGCGCTGATGCCGGGCGTTCTCGCCTCGCCGGCGATCGTGACCGGCGCGCTGTTTCACCAGGTGCGCCTTGTCGAGACGAAGGGCTGGGCCCTGACGGATTTCGCCCGGCTTTATCCGCTCTACGCGGTCGCCGCGACGGGAGCGATGCTCGGCTTCGGCGCGCTGATCGACCGCGTCGGCGCCGCGCGCGCCCTGCCTTTGATGCTCGCGCCCCTGGCGGCGGGCCTGCTCCTCATCAGCGCCGCCGACGCCTTCGCCGCCGGCGCCGCTTTCATGGCGCTCATCGGAGCGAGCGCGGGCGCCGCGGCGGTTGCGCCGGCCGCCCTCTGGTCGGAAATGTACGGGCTCGCCCAACTGGGGGCCATCCGGGCGCTGTCGTCTTCTGCGATGGTGTTCGGCACGGCGCTGTCGCCCGCGGCGATCGGCGTTCTGATCGATCGCGGCGTGGCGATTGAGGCGCAATTCGCCGCGCTTGGCGTTTATGCGCTGGCGGCGATGCTCGGTTTCGCCGTCCTCTCTCCGCGGCTCGCCTATCGCGCGCCGCCTGAGCCGGTCGCCGCCGGCGGCCGGCCGGCGTGAAACGGCGTGCGGATTTCCATTCAACAAAAGTCAGGTGAAAGACGATTGCCATGAGCCAAGCCTTAGGCCTTAGCGGCCCCGAAATTGAAAGCCCGTGGACGCGGCGCGTCAGGCGCGGCGAGCGTCCGAGCGCGGATGACTTGCGCGAACATCTTCACGCCGTGCACAGGGAGTATGCGGGTTTCGCCGAAGCTTGCGCGTTGCGCTGTCGCGACGCGGACGGACGAAACAGCTATGAATGGCTTGTGGAGCGTGTTCCGACGGCGTTTCGCGGACGGCTCCTTGACCTTGGATGCGGGGGAGGCGCGCTCATCGCTTTGTGTCTTGAGCGTCTGAACCCGGACGTTGAGCTCATGGGTGTTGATATGAGTACTGATGAAATCCGCCTCGCGCGCTCGCGCCTGCCCGAACGGGTCAGGCTGTTCGAGGGCGTCTCCCAGGACATGCGCTTCATCGAAAGCGAGAGCGTCGACGTGGTTCTCTGCCACTGGGCGCTGACCCTGATGCGCCCGATCGAGCCGGCGCTCGACGAGGTGCGGCGGATCCTGAAGCCGGGCGGCGTCTTCGCCGCCGTCGTCGACGGCGACACCGACGCGTCGCGCATCTACGCCGACGTGCACCATCTGATCTACGGCCGGGTCGCGCGCGCCTTTCCGGATTACGCCGCCCACGAACTCGGCGATCCTCGCGTGCGCAACGCCGCTGAACTGCGCGCGCTCGCCTCGGCGGTTTTCGCCGGGGCGCCGACGCGGATCGACGGGGCCCTCTTCTCGACCGAGGCGGACCCCGCCACCCTCGCGCAGGAAGCGGCGAATTTCTTCTACGCTTCCTACGTTCTGCCTCATGACGAAAGACGATCAATGCTGGAGGAGCTCGCGCGTCTGTTCGAAGCCGGCGATCGGCCGGCGACTTTCTCCATGCCGGTCAACCGACTGACCGTCCGTAAAGAGACTTAACGTCCTTTCATCGCCGCCGGGCGTTCCACGATTGCGCCCGGCCTCGCCGGCCGCCGCCCGCCATGGAGTCAGCCGGATATCAGGGCCCCGCCTGCAGGCGCAGCCAGAGATCGCCGAAGGCTTCGCAATAGATATTGCCGGACGTTCGATAAGGCCCGCAGGCCTGCGCGTAATTGTCCCAGGTGGCGCTGCCCTGTCCGCATTGGGCGGAGAAAGCCGCAGCCTTCGTCTGGAATTCGCCTAGACGCGCGTCGTATTCCTCGATGCGCTCGTTGTATGCGTCAAGGCGGCGGCGCACCCTGAGGGGCGGATTCCGGTTTTCGCGCTCATAACGATCCAGGAGATCGTCGACTTCGTTTCGTTCGGCCTCGATCTCAGCGCGCAGGCTCTCGATTGCGTCGCGGTCGCCCGACAAAAGAGCGGCCTCGCTCGCGCAGGCGGCGAGGCTCTGGGCCGAGAGGCCCTGTTGCTGCGGCGGCGTTTGCGCGCCCGGCGCCGCGCTTTCGTCAGGGGCGGGCGCCGCGCGTCCGCGTCGATCCTGGAAGACCAGCTCGAAACGGATCGGCAGCGAAAAGGTCAGAGATTCATAGGAAATGCCGGGCGGGAATTTCGGCAGCCTGCGGATGCGTCCGATCGTGTCCTCGATCTCCTTGTCGAGGATGATTTCGCCCGTGCGCTGCTGGAAGGACCAGCCGGTGATCCGGCCTTCGCGGGTCGTGACGATCGCGACGACCGCCGAGCCCGACAGCCCGTAACGCCGGGCCTCGACCGGATAGGACAGTTGCTCGAGGACCGCCTGGCGTGCGGCGGAAAGCCAGTCCCGCAAGAGCAGATATTCATCGAGCGTGACCGTGCCCCCGCCGGAGGCGCCGCGCCACAAGTCGGGGACGGCTTGCGGGCGGATGTCGGGGAGGTCGGGGATCCGGCGGGGCTCGGCCGGGGGCGCGGGCGGTGGCGAGTTCGTCGCGCGTTCCTCGATGACGGGGATTTCCTGCTCGGGCTCGGGCTGGGTCTCGGGGGGCGGCTCCGGCGGTTGCACGACCGGTGCGAGACTGACGCCGATCTCGTTCGTCTCCGCCGGCGCCTCGATGACGGGCGCGGTGTTTTCCTCGGGCGCCGGGAGGAAGGGCGCGGCGGCGATTGCGTGAACGGCGAGCGCCGCGGCCCCGCCGAGCAGCCACTGCCGGCCGCGCGGGCTCGGTGCGCTGATGTCGCCGAGCACTGACGCGCGTTCGTTTGTCGACGTCCGCGCCATGCTCAACCGCCCACCGTTACGAGCACGAGATACTGGGCGCCGGCCTGGCGCAAAAGCTCCATCACTTCGATGACCCGCGCCGCCTCCGCCTCGGCGTCGGCCTTCAGCTGGATCGAGCTTTCCGGGCGGGCGGCGAACCAGACGGTCGCGGTGCGAACGAGTTCGCCGTCGTCGCGCAGCGGCCGTCCCTGGAAGGCGACCGATCCGTCCTCGCCGACGAGGATCACGACGTCTTCGACTTCGCTCGCAAGACGGCTTTCCGATTTCGGCGGCGTGACGGGAATGCTTTCCGGGCGCTCGATGGCGCCCGCCAGCATGAAAAAGACCAGCAGAATGAACACGACGTCGATCAGCGGCGTGATGTTGACGAGCTCCCGTCCTTTGCGTTTGGGCGCGAACTTCATTGATCGGCCTCGTCCTTGGGCGGCGAGAACGAAACCGCGGAAGCCCCGGCCCGGCGGGCGACGTCATAGAGTGCGATCGCTTCCTGCAGCGGCACGTCGTCGAAGGGGCGGATCAGAAACGTGCGCCCCGGATCGATGGCGACCACCTCGGCGACGGCCGCTTCGAGCGCCTCGCGCTCCACCGGTTCGCTGTCGAAGGTGATGGACCCGTCCGGCCTGACGGCGATGACGATGGCGCCCTCGCTGGTCGCGACGACTTCTGTCTCGCGCGGAGTCTCGACGCGGATGAGCCGGTAGGCGGCGAAATTCGTCGCCAGCATGAAGAAGACCAGAAGAATGAACACGACGTCGATCAGCGGCGTGATGTTCAGAACTTTGACGGTTTCGCTGTTTCGGCGAATGCGCATTTGATGGCGCGCCCTTTACAAGATGCCGGGCCCGGATGCCGGGCGGATCAATCTTCGTCGACGTCGCCGCCGCGGGCCGTGCGCTTCGCGCCGCCGTCGACGTAAATGCCGGCGGTGAAGACGCGAGTCGCTGCGTCCTCCATATGCTGGCCGGCGACGTCGACTGTGCGCTGCAGCCACGTATAGAGAGCGGCCGCCGGGATCGCGACGCTGAGGCCGGCGGCGGTCGTCAGGAGCGCCTCCCAGATGCCGCCCGAAAGGATCGCCGGGTCGACGCGATCGCCGGCCGTCTCCAGTTGCTGGAACGCCTCGATCATTCCGAGGACCGTGCCGAGGAGGCCAAGGAGCGGGCTGATCGTCGCGATCAGGCTCAGGAAGGCGAGGCCGCTTTCAAGACCGTCGAGCTTCATGCGCGCGACCCGCTCCACCTCTTCGCGCAGCTGCGCCCCGTCGGCGCCGAGCTTCCTTCCGCGCAGGGCCGCCTCCATGACGCGAGCGACGACGCCGCGACGCCGTGATACGAGGTCGAGGGCGCCGTCGTCGTCGCCGTCGGCGAGCATTTTCGCCACCCTGCGGACAAAACCGTAATCGCCCGGCCGCAGCACGAAGAACTGCACCAGTTTCACGGCCGCGATGGCGAGGCTCAGAACGGAGAGCGCGCCGAGAATGACTATGATCGGCCCGCCCGCTTCGACAAGATCAGCAAGCGGTTGAAACCGGCCCCAGTCACGGGCGGTCGCGTCTTCCGCGTCTTCCGAGCCCTCCGCCTCGCCGTCGCCGGCCGCGTCCAGCCCGTCGCCGTCAACGCCCTCTCCGTCAACGCCCTCTCCGTCAAGGCCCTCGTCTAACACGGCTCCCGGCTCGCTTTCGCCCGCGCCGTCGCCCGCCTCTTCCGTGGTTTCACCCTCGGCCTCGGTTTCATCGCCCGCTGTCTCGTCGGATGCGGCGACCTCTTCCTGCGCGGCTTGGGCCTGCGTATCGGCGTCCTGCGCGCGCGCGCCCGGCGCCGCGGCGGCGATCACGATCAGCGCAAGGCCCGCCAGAACGGCCGCGCCGGGTTTCAGGTCGCGCAGATGACCAAAGAATTCCATGATTTACCCCTCGACATATCAACGCGCGCCAGTGACCGCGCACGCCGCCCGGGCCTTCTTGTCGCAGCTTTTCTTTACAGTTTTTTGACGTATGGGATGCGCCGGCGCATTCCGCTGAAGAAATTCGTTTCTTCTTCGCTGCAGGTCCCGCCGGCTGGCTGTCACGGCGAGGTCGGCTTTGCAGGCGGCGGTCGGCGGGGCTAGGCGTCGAGCCGGCCGACGGCGCCGTTCGAGCGCAAGCGTCGGGTGAACGCCCGGACCGCCGCCTTCACCCGTTGCGCGCCCGGACGGCGGCGCTGTCAAGATCGCGCAGAAACGCGACCGGCTGGTCGATCGGCGGCAGTTCGATCAGGACCACGCCTTCCCCGCCGACGATCAGCACGCCGTAACCGAAAAGCCGGCCGAGAAAGGACTGGCGCAAATTCACCTCTTCGATCTTCTGCATGGAGACGTCATGGGACTCCCGGGCGATGAGCCCGGTCTTGTAGATCAGGCGGGCGCTGGTCAGGACGATCACCGTCGTCCATTTGCGCACATACCGGCTTGTCAGATGGAACAGACCGGCGATCGCGGCTCCGACCGCGGCGTAGACAAGGATCGTCTCCGCTCCGCCATGGGGTCTCTCCGGCCAGCCGCCGAGGGCGAGGAGAAGCGCCGCCGGCGCCAGACCGAGGGAAAGCCAGAGCCAGGACGCCGCATCGTAGGACCAGTTGAACCGGGCGCGGCGAATGACGGTCTCGTTGTCGCCGAGCGTGCCGCTGAGATACCCCATGTTCCGCCTCTCTCCGGTTTCGCCTGACTGTAGCCGGCGGCGCGCCCGCCTTGAACGGGAAATCGCAGGGCGCGGGGCCCGCTCGCCTCGTCGGGAGGGCGGTTCGGGCTCTCAGCGCCCCTGCGCCGCGCCAGTGATCGACGGGTTTGCGCGGTGGAAAAGGGCGGCGACCGCGCTCGAGGCGAGTCGCGAGAGGGCGCCCTCGGCCCTGCTGGTCAGAATGACGGGCGTCCGGGCTCCCAGCACGACGCCGGCCGCGACGGCGCCGGCGAGATAGTCGAGCTGCTTGGCGATCATGTTCCCCGCTTCAAGAGCCGGCACGATCAGGATGTCGGCCCGTCCGGCGACGTCGGAGACGATGCCCTTGGTCTTGGCGGCCTCCGGCGATATGGCGTTGTCGAAGGCGAGAGGGCCGTCGAGCGCGCCGCCCGTTATCTGTCCGCGGTCGGCCATTTTGCAGAGCGCCGCCGCGTCGATCGTCGACTGCATTTTCGGATAGACCGTCTCGACCGCGGACAGGATCGCCACTTTCGGGGTGTCGACGCCAATCGCTCGGGCGAGGTCGATCGCGTTCTGGATGATGTCGCGTTTCTGATCGAGGTCCGGAGCGATGTTGACCGCGGCGTCGCTGATCAGGAGAAGCTTGTCGTAGGCGGGGGTGTCCATCACGTAAACATGGCTGACGCGGCGTTCAGTGCGAAGCCCGCCGTCGCGCGCCACGACGGCCTGCATCAGTTCATCCGTATGAAGAGCGCCTTTCATCAGGGCGTCCAGCTTGCCCGCCGCCGCCATTGCCACGGCCGTCTCCGCCGCGGCGTGGCTGTGGGGCGCGTCGACGATCTCCACATCGCCGAGATCGGCGTCGATCGCCTCGGCGGCCGCTTCGATCTTGCGCCGCGGGCCGACCAGGACCGGATCGAGCACGCCCTCGCGCGCAGCGAGAAGGGCGCCGTCGAGCGAGACCGCGTCGCAGGGATGGACGACGCCGGCGCGTATCGCCGGTCCCGATTTCGCGCGCTCGATCAGGCCCTTGAGCCTTTCGCCGCGTTCATAGAGCACCGCGCGCGGCGTCTCGGAAAGGTCGCCGACAATTTTTTCGTCCGGCGCAATGACGGTCGCCTCGCCCTTCAGGACGGTCTCTCCGTTCTGATTCGTGCAGGCGCAGTCGAAGACGACGCGCCGGCGCTCGCGCTTTTCGCGGACCCGCACGGTCGCCTTGATCTCGTCGCCGACGGAGACGGGCCTTTGGAAATCGAGCGTCTGGCTCAGATAGATCGCGCCGGGGCCGGGCAGCCGCGTGCCGAGGACCGCCGAAATCAGCGCCCCCGTCCACATGCCGTGACCGATCACTTGCTTGAAGCGCGAGCCGTTGGCGAATTCTCGGTCGAAATGCGTCGGGTTCACGTCTCCCGACATGGCGGCGAAAAGCGCGATGTCGTCGTTGGTCAGCCTGCGCGAAAGCGAGGCCTCGTCGCCGACGGCGATTTCGTCGAAAGGCGTGTTCTCGAACCTGGTCATGGAATCTCCTGGGGCCTCGCGGGGAGGGACCATAAGAATTCGACGTGGGCGCGGAAGGTTTGCGCCGCCCCGTCGCGCTCGTGTAATAATTACGGTATAGGCCGATGGTCGTGAAAGACCTATTGGCCAGATTGCTCGCCTTTTGCGGCATGTTCATGGCGGCCGCGTGCGCGCCGCCGGACGATGCGGTGCGCATCGTCGGCTCGTCGACGGTGTTTCCCTTCGCGCGGACGGTTTCCGAACATTTCGCGGTGAAGTTCCGGACGCGCGCCCCGATCATCGAGATGACGGGAACCGGCGGCGGATTCCAGGCCTTCTGCGGCCGGGACGGGAATGTCGACGTCGCCAACGCGTCGCGCCCCATCAAGGCGTCAGAGAACGCGCTCTGCGCCGAAAACGGCGTCGGCGAAATCATCGAATTCAAGATCGGATATGACGGCATCGTCATCGCGGCCGGCCGCGAGAACCCATTGAAGTCCATCACGCTGGATCAGCTCTATCGCGCCCTTGCTAAGGATCTGCCGACCGCGGACGGTTTCGCCCCGAACCCCAACGAGACGTGGGCGGACGTAGATCCCTCCCTCCCTGACATTCCGATTGAGGCGCACGGACCGCCCCCGACGTCCGGCACCCGGGACGCTTTCGTCGAACTGGCGCTGGAGGCCGGCGCCAAGGCGGCCCCCGCGCTGGCGGAACTCGCCGAAAGGGACGAGGACGCGTTTGCGGCGCGCGCCGGCGCGCTGCGGGAGGACGGGCGCTGGGTCGACGAGGGGGAGAACGACAACGCCATCATCCAGATCATCCGCGCCTCGCCCTCCGCGCTCGGCGTTTTTGGCTATTCCTTTTACGACCAGAACCGCAGGGTGGTCGACGGCGTCGCCATCGCGGACGTGCCGCCCGGCTTCGAGGCCATCGCCGGCGGCGCCTATCCCCTGGCGCGATCCCTGTTTTTCTACGTCGCGGCCGAGCGCGCCGACGAAAACGTCGCCGACTACGTGCTCGAGTTCATGGGCGAGGGGGCGATCGGTCCTTTCGGCTACGCCGTTGAAAAAGGACTGATCCCGCTGCCGCCCGCGGCGCGGCGCGAGGGACGGGAAAAGGCGCGCGCGCTTCTGGAGGCGGCCGTCGAACGCACGCAGCCTCGGGAGGCGGGACTGTGACCGCCGCCGTGTGGATGCTCGGCGTCGCCGCGATCGTCTTCGGGGCTGGCTTCTACGCCGAACGCGCCGGGCGTCAGGGCCCGAGCGACCGGCTATCGCGCCGGGCGGTCGTGCTCGCGGGCCTCTCGGCGGCGGGGCTCGGCGCCCTTGTCGGCTTCGCGCCCGCGCCGTCCGGCTTGCAGTGGGCGATGATTTCCTGGGTCGCGGCCGGCGCCGGGGCCGCGGCCGCGCTCGCCGCGCTCGCCGGCGGGGCGCGGCCGCGCGCAGTGTTCGACCGACTCGTCGTGGTTTTCATGGGCGCCGTCGCCGCCGTCGCGGTGCTGACGACCTTCGGCATCTTCCTGACGCTGATTTTCGAATCGATCCTCTTTTTCAACAAGATCCCGGTCGGGGACTTTCTTTTCGGCGCGGCCTGGAGCCCGCAGACGGCGATCCGCGCCGACCAGGTCGCGAGCGAAGGCGCTTTCGGCGTCCTGCCGCTCCTGTCCGGCACGCTCCTGATGACCAGCGTCGCGCTGATCGTATTTTTGAATGTTGGTTTGATGTCGGCGATCTACATGGAGACCTATGCGGGGCAAAGGGCGCGCGACGCGCTGAAACTGATCCTCGAACTCCTCGCCGGCGTGCCGACGGTCGTTTATGGATTTTTTGCGCTCTTGTTCGTCGGCCCTTCCGTCAGCCGGCTCGCGGGGGCGGTTGCGGGCCTGTTCGGCGCCGACGTCGACGTGTCGACCCAGAACGCCCTGGCCGCGGGCCTCGTCATGGGCGTGATGATTGTCCCCTTCGTCTCGTCCCTGAGCAACGACGTCATCTCCGCCATTCCCCGCACGCTGAAGGAAGGCGCTTACGCACTTGGAGCGACGAAGTCCGAAACCGTTCTGAAAGTGCTCCTCCCCGCGGCGGCGCCGGGCCTCATCGGGGCGTTCCTGCTCGCCATCAGCCGCGCAGTGGGCGAGACCATGATCGTCGTCATGGCCGCGAGCCGGAGCGCGAACCTGACGTTCAATCCGCTCGAGCGCGTCTCCACCATGACGGTTCAGATCGTCGCGCTTCTGACGGGCGACCAGGAGTTCGATTCCGCAAAGACCCTCGCGGCCTTCGCCCTCGGACTGGTCCTGTTCCTAATCACGCTCGCGCTCAATGTCGTGGCGCTACTGACGGTGAAACGCTTCAAGTTGCGCTATGAATGACGAGATCAACATCGCACGCGGCCGTCGCCGGCGGCGCGCCGAGCGGGCCTTCGAGGCGGCCGGCTTTTCCGCCCTCGTCCTGGCCGGTGCCATGCTCGCCATTCTCGTCGCGAGCGTGCTCTGGCTGGGGCTCGGCGCGTTCCAGCGCTACGAGGTCGCGCTTGCGGTCGATCTCGACCCTTCGGTTCTCGATATTCCGGATACGACGGAAGCCTCCCTGCGAACCGCAGATTATCGCAGCGCAGTGCGCGCGAGCCTCTTCGACATTCTCGGTGCGCCGGACAATCCGGAGAGCGCAAGGGCGCTGCAGGCGCTGTTGTCTCCGGGCGCGGAATTTTCCTTGTCCCGCCGCGCAGCGGCCGAGCCGGCGATCATCGGTCAGCGGATAGGGGTTGCGGCCCCCCTTTCCGACGAAGCGCAGCTCTATCTGTCAGGCGCGGTCGAACGCGCCGCCCCCGCCGACCGGCGCGTCCTGACGGATCGGCAACTGGATTGGATCGACGCGCTCGTCGCAAGCGGACGCGTGAAACGCCGCTTCAACGCCGATTTCTTCGTCCGCGGCGATTCCAGCTATCCTGAGCTTGCGGGCGTCGCCGCAGGCGTCGTCGGCTCCTTCATCGCCGTCGGGATCGCAATCTTGATCGCCGCGCCGCTCGGCGTCGTCACAGCGGTTTTTCTGGAGGAGTTCGCTCCGAAAAACTGGCTCACCGACTTCATCGAGATCAACGTCAACAACCTGGCCGCCGTGCCGTCGATCATCTTCGGGCTCCTCGGGCTCACGGCGTTCATTCTGTTTTTCGGCCTGCCGCGCTCGGCGCCGCTGGTCGGCGGGCTCGTCCTCGCCCTGATGACCCTGCCGACGCTCATCATCGCAACCCGCGCGGCGCTCCGCTCGCTGCCGAAATCGCTGAAGGAGGGCGCGCTGGCGCTCGGGGCCTCGCGGCTAGACGCGGTCTGGAACCCGATGCTGCCCGCCGCCGCGCCGGGGATCATCACTGGCGTCATTCTCGGCTTCGCCCAGGCGCTCGGCGAGACCGCGCCGCTCCTCCTGATCGGCATGGTCGCCTTCGTGGCCACGCCGCCGGCGAGCGCGCTTGATCCGTCCTCGGCCCTGCCCGTCCTTGTTTATCTGTGGGCGGAATCACCCGAGCGGGCCTTCGTCGAAAAGACCGCCGGCGCGGTGATCGTCCTTCTTTCCCTGCTCGTTCTTCTGAACGGCGCCGCGGCCTTCGCCCGCCGCCGCTTCGATCCCTTCAAACGGTGATCCCCGAAAGACGGTGAAAATGATGACCCAAGCCGCAACCGCCGACAGGCCCGGCGCCGAGATCTCCGCAGACGCCGCCGCGTTCCGCTGCAATGACGTCAGTTCGTTCTACGGCGACAAGCAGATCATCAAGCATGTCGACATGACGATCCGTGACCGGAGCGTGACTGCTTTCATGGGGCCGTCCGGCTGCGGAAAATCGACGATCCTGAGGACGCTGAACCGGATGCATGAGACCGGCGCCGACGCGCATGTCGACGGCGCGGTTTTCTTCAGAGGCGAGAACATCTATGCTCCCGGCGTCGACCCGGTTGATTTGCGCGCGCGCATCGGCATGGTGTTTCAGAAACCGAATCCGTTCCCGAAATCGATTTTCCAGAACGTCGCTTTCGGCCCCCGCCTTCTTGGACGGGCCGCCTCAAGGGCCGAGCAGGAAAACGTCGTCGAGCAGTCCCTGAAGCGCGTCGGCCTCTGGGACGAAGTCTCCGGCCGCCTCCATGAGAGCGCCCTCGGGCTTTCCGGCGGCCAACAGCAGCGGCTCGTCATCGCGCGCGCCATCGCGACCGAGCCCCAGGCGATCCTCCTCGACGAGCCATGCTCGGCTCTCGACCCGACGGCGACGGCGCGCGTGGAGGAACTGATCCGCGAACTCAGACGGGACTATTGCGTCGTCATCGTCACCCATTCTCTGGCCCAGGCCGGCCGCATCGCCGACGAAATCGCCTTTTTTTATTTCGGCGAGTTGATCGAATTTGGCGACGCCGACAAAATGCTGAGCAATCCCGGCGACCAGCGCGTCAAGGATTATCTGGAGGGCAAGACCGGATGACGCGCGCCCGCAGG
>CAZBOC010000031.1:0-15546 GCA_964493225.1 uncultured Caulobacterales bacterium
GCAGAAGGATCGGCGGCGAAAGTTGAACCAGGCGATGGCGAAAGTCGAGGATCAGCAAAAGGAAATCAAGAAAAAGAGGCGCCTCTCCCTCGAGCAGCGCCTTGAACAGGCCGGGCTGCCGGCGACGCCGAAACAGTATTACATGGCGAGTGCGATCGCGGCGATTGTCTTCGCCCTGATCGGCTTCATTTCCGGACAGAAGACGTGGGTCACGGGCCTTCTCCTCGTGATCGGCGGCCTCGGCGCGCCGAGGTGGTTCATCGGATTTTACACCTCCCGACGACAGAAAAAGTTCGCAAGCGAATTTTCAAACGCCATCGACGTCATCGTGCGCGGCGTGAAGTCGGGTCTGCCGGTCAACGAGTGCCTTAAGATCATCGCCAGCGAGGCGCCCAAACCCGTCAATGAGGAGTTTCACATGCTGACCGAGGGGATCAAGATCGGCCTTTCCCTCGAGCAGGCGCTTGGGCGCATGTATGAACGCATGCCCCTCCAGGAAGTCAATTTCTTCGCCATCGTCCTGATGATTCAACAGAAGACGGGCGGCAATCTCGCCGAGGCGCTCGGCAACCTTTCGAACGTCCTGCGCTCGCGCAAGCAGATGGAGGGCAAGGTGAAGGCGCTTTCCGCCGAAGCGAAGGCGTCCGCCATGATCATCGGCGCCCTGCCTTTCCTCGTCATGGGGGGCGTCCAGATGTCGGACCCGGACTATCTCAAGCCGCTCTTCACTGAGAGAACCGGCAACATGATCCTGATCGGCGCCGGACTCTGGATGGCGTGCGGCATCTTCGTCATGAAGAAGATGATGCAGATCAAAGTATAGGACCTGAAGCCTTGGACGCTTTCGTTAACACGGTCACGGACCGCCAATTCCAGATCGCGCTGCTGGTCTGTGTCGCCGCCATCGCGACGATTTACACCGTGCTCGAACCGTTCCTCGTGAGGGACCGGTTCGACGAACGGATGAAATCGGTCGCCGACTATCGCAACCGCCTTCGCGAACAGCACCGCGAAAGCCTGAACAAACGCGGCGGCGGCAGCCTTCGCACGGCGTCCGCCCAGGGCGTTCTGAAAGAGATCGTCGAAAACCTGAAGCTGTTTGAGATCTTCGACGCCGACGAGGCGCGCAAGAAGCTGATGATGGCGGGCTTTCGCGGGGCGAGGCCGGTCTTCATCTTCATGGCCGCGCGTCTCGGCATGCCCTTCCTCTTTGCGATCGGCGCGGGCGTCTATGTTTACGTGATCAATCCTGAGGCGATCGAAGACAATTTCATGAAACTGGTGGCGTGCTTCGGCGGCCTGTTTCTCGGATTCCACTTCCCGAACATGCGCCTCGACGGGATGATCAAGACCCGCCAGCAGAAAATCCAGCTCGGCTGGCCCGACGCCCTCGACCTTCTCCTGATCTGCGTCGAGTCCGGGATGTCGATTGAAGCGGCCCTTTCCAAGGTCGGCGAGGAGGTCGGAACCGGCAGCCCGGAACTGGCCGAGGAACTGGGGTTGACGGTCGCCGAGCTTTCCTACCTCCAGGAGCGCAGGCAGGCCTATATGAACCTCGCTGCGCGGACGGGCCTCGAAGGCGTCAAGGGCGTGACGACGGCCCTTATCCAGTCGGAAAAATACGGAACGCCCCTCGGCCAGTCGCTGCGCGTCATGGCGAACGAGAACCGCATCACCCGTATGCAGGAAGCGGAGAAGAAGGCCGCCGCACTGCCGCCGAAACTCACCGTGCCGATGATCGGCTTCTTCCTGCCGGTGCTGTTCGCCGTCATTCTGGGGCCGGCCATCATGGGCATCATGGGGACCGATTAGCGCCGCCCCCTCTCACGTCGTCGCTCTCGCGCCGTCTGAAGCCGGGCCGGGCCCGAAGGGGACGATCTTGTTCCCGGCGTCGTGGCCGATATCGGCGCGCCCAAGCCAGGCGATGCCTGCGCGCGCGCACCAGTCCTTCGCGATGTCCGCTACCGTCATGGCGAAGTCGAGGGGGCTTGCGTCGGCGTCGGCGTTCGCTCTGGTGTCGCAGCGCCCGAGCGCCAGGCCTCTGGCGGCCCGCACGCCGGGATCATGGGTGATTGTGAACAGCGCCCGGTCGATCGCGTAGTGATATTCGTCGACCTCCTCCAGCAACAGAACGTGGCCGGACAAATCCGGCGCCCAGGGCGTGCCGACGAGATGGGCGAGGATCGTGATGTTGAACGCCGCGGCCTTTTCGGCGCCGACGATCGACGGCTCGAGCGTTTCCGGGGCCCGCTCGACAAGATGGCGCAGGGCGCGCGAGACCGCCGCTTCACCCCCGGCGCGCGCGATGTCGGCCGGCATCGGCCCGTGGGCCAGGCGGGTGAAGCCCATCCTGTAAAGCCTGCCGAGCAGAAATCCGGCGTCGCTGTAGCCGAGATAGGGTTTCGCCCGGGCCCCGGCGTTCAGACGATCGAATACGCTTTCATGCAGCCTGCAGGCGCCGTAGCCGCCCCGTGCGAACCAGACGGCGTCGATGTCAGGAGCGTTGGCCGTCTCCACGAACGCATCAGACCGGGTCGCGTCGTCCCCTGCGAAATGGCCATGGGCGAAAAAGCACTGCGGGTGGAAACGCAGTTCAACCGCGTCCGGATAAAGCGCCGCAGCGAGGGCGGCCGTTCGCGCCGCGGCCTCGCGCGATAACGGGCGGCCCGGGGCGACGACGCCGATGACGATCCTGTGCTTCGCGCTCATGGGCTCTTTCTCGTGCGGAGAGGATTGCGTCCTTATGTCGTGCGATCCGTCCGCCCGTGACTACTTCTCAACAAAATCCGACTATAACCCGAGCATGGTGAATTTTTCGAAACGATATTTCTTCTGCGGCGTCGGCGGCTCCGGCATGGCGCCGCTGGCCGCGATCATGCGCGGGCGCGGCGCCGTAGTCGACGGCTCCGACCGGACCCTCGACCAGGGGCGCATGGCTGCGAAGTTCGAGTATCTGCGCTCCATCGGCGTCGGCCTTTATCCCCAGGACGGCAGCGGCTTGACGGGCCCGGATCAAATCCTCGTCGCGTCGGCCGCCGTCGAGGACACCGTGCCCGACGTCATCGCGGCGGAATGGGTCGGGGCGGGGCGGCTTTCGCGGGCTGAACTCCTCGCCGAGCTTTTCAACGCCGCGCCGCGCTCCGTCGCGGTGGGCGGGACCAGCGGGAAGTCGACGACGACGGCGATGCTCGCCTGGATTCTCCACGTCGCGGGTCGCGATCCGACGGTGATGAACGGCGCGGTGATGAAGAACTTCGCCCGGCCGGGGACGCCTTATGCGAGCGCGCTCGTCGGCGGCGGCGATCTTTTCGTCAGCGAGGTCGACGAAAGCGACGGCTCGATCGCGCTTTTCAGCCCGCGCGTCGCCGTTCTCAACAACATCGCGTTCGACCACAAGCCCATGGAGGAACTGACCGCCCTGTTCGGTGATTTCGCCACAGCGGCGGAGATCGCGGTCCTCAATCTCGACAATCGCGAAACCGCGGCGATCGCCCGCGCCATCGGCGAGGGCGCCCTGACCTACAGCCTCGATGATCCGGAAGCGACGTTTTTCGCGGGCGACGTCGCGCCGACGCGGACCGGCGTCGCTTTCGCCATCAGGGGACCCGGCGGGACGCGCGCGCGCGCCGAACTGAAAATGCCGGGGCGGCACAACGTCTCCAACGCGCTCGCCGCGACGGCTGCGGCCTGCGCGGAGGGTGTTCCCCTTGACGAGGCCGCTGCCGGGCTCGCCAGCTTCGCCGGCGTCCGGCGGCGCTTCGAGGTCGTCGGCGAGGCGGCGGGCGTCACGGTCATCGACGATTTCGGTCACAACCCGGACAAGATCGCCGCGACGCTGCGCACCCTGCATGAGTTCCCCGGACGTCTTCTCGTCATGTTCCAGCCCCACGGCTTCGGGCCGCTGAGGAAGATGCGCGCCGAATTCGTCGACACTTTCGCCGGCAATCTGGGTACGGAAGATTTCCTCCTGATGCCGCAGCCGGTCTATCACGGGGGGACGGTCGACCGATCGGTTTCGAGCGCCGACATCGTCGCCGGCGTTGTCGAGGCGGGGCGCAGGGCGGAGGTCTTTGAAAGCCGGGAGGCCTGCGGCGAACGCCTTCTCGAACTCGCCCGCGAGGGCGACCGCATCGTCGTGATGGGCGCGCGCGACGATACGCTCTCGGTCTTCGCAGGCGAGGTGCTCTCCCGCCTCGAAGCCCCGGCGGCGAGGGTCGCGCGGTCATAATGTTTTCAGCCGGCCCCGGTTCAATGCGACGGGGCGGTGAGGGCGTTTGCGGCGGGAAGAGGACCTGTTTGATGACAGGGTCGTCGCAATGAGGCTCGCAAGCGCGAAGGCGAGCGACTTTCCGGACCGGGCGGGCGCCGTGCCGGCGCCGACGCCGCCCAAAACCCTCAGAAGCAATGCGGCGACGAAGTGGACGACTGTTATGGCGAAGGGCGTGGAGGCGAGGTAGGGATCGCTAATCCCGTCGCCGATATCGTCAATTCGCTTCAGGGCGTTGATGAATTGACGCGCGGCGCCCCCTCTGAAGTTCTAGCCTAGTCCCGTCGCGTCGCCGGTGGGTTGCGCGCCGGCGGCCGCAGGGCGCAGATAGAGGTCGGCGTTCAGGAAGTCGATGGCGAAATCCTGGCGTCGCAGACTGTCGATGCCGACGACGCCAAAGGGCCGGTTCTCGTAGCCGACATCAGCGAAAAACGGCGCGTCCGTGATATAGACGGAATTAGTCGAAAGGCGGGCGCCGGAGATCGACAGTCCGGGTACGGTGAGTTCTAGGCTGTCTACGCGGCGCCCATGTATGTCGGCGATCGCTGCGGTTTCCGGGTCGCGCGCCCTGACCGGCAACACACGGAGGAATTCCGCTGCAGCGAAGTTGCACGCGGTCGCGTTCGCGCCCGTGTCGAGCAGAAGCGCGATGGAACGCGCGCGCCCGAAATCGACTTCGACGAGATGGAGCGGGCGGGCGGCGACGCCGAAAGTCGACAAGGCGAGCCGCGCGCGCGACCAGCCCGCGCCCTGATCGGAACTGAACAGAGCCCGGCGGTCGGCGGCCGCGTCGTAGAGTTCGATGACGCGCGATCCGTAGTTGAAGACCGCCAGCGTTTCCGCGAAATAGTCGAGGCCGAGAACGCCTTGCGGGGTCGCCAGGCCGTCCAGCCAATCGGGAAGAACCGGAGAGACCTGATCGACGAGGGCGAGACCGCCCACGCGCAGGTCGCCGACCCGGTAGGTCGCAGCCGATCTGATCCCCGACAAACCGAAGACCGTCGCGGGCGGCTCGCCGCTCGGCTCGAAAGCCGCGCGGTCGGCCAGGTTCTGGAAGACGACCGACGCCGTTGCAGCCGTGTCGACGACGAAGTCCAGCGGGCCGAAGCCGCCGAGGCTGGCTTCGACGACGAGGCGTCCGGCGTAATCGAGCCGGAAGGGAATGGTCGCAATCGGCGCCGGCGGTGCGGGCGGTTCAGCCGATATGGCGCCCGGCGCGCCGCCGCCGCCGGCGCAGGACGCGCAAAGGGCGCCGCCGGCGAGGAGCGCGACGGCTTCGCGACGGTTCAGTGATTCAAGGTACGTGCTCGCCGCGCCCCCGGCCGCGGGGCGCGCCTCCGAGCGGGCTTGCGCCGCCGCCCGCCGCCGCCCTTCAGATGCGCTCATAAGCGCCAAGCGTGAGGAATTCGGCGAACGCGTTTTGGAGGCAGAGGTCTTCGAGGAGCCTCACGGCCTCGTCGAACCGGCCCGAGGTCCAGCGCGCCTCGCCGACTTCGGATTTGACGACGTCGAGTTCTTCGATCAGCACGCGCTTGAAATAATCAGCGGTCATCGTCTCGCCGTTCGAAAGCGTCGCCCCGTTCCGGATCCACTGCCAGATCGATGCGCGTGAGATCTCCGCTGTCGCGGCGTCCTCCATGAGGCCGTAGATGGCCACGGCGCCGAGCCCGCCGAGCCACGCTTCGATATACTGCACTGCGACGCGGATATTGTTGCGGAGCCCGTCGTCTGTAAACGGACCTTCCGGCGCCTCGAGGAGGTCTGCCGCCGTGACGGGCGCGTCCTCCTCGCGCACGATATCGAGTTGGTTGGTCGCGCCGGGCTTGAACGCGTCGGAATAGACCTTGTTGACGACGTCCGCGAGCGCCGGGTGGGCGATCCACGAGCCGTCGTGGCCGTTGTCCGCCTCGCGCTGCTTGTCGATGCGCACCTTCTCCTTGTTCGCGGCGTCCTCGTCCGGCGTCTTGGCGGGAAGGAACGCGGACATCCCGCCCATGGCGAGCGCGCCGCGCCTGTGGCAGGTCGCCACCAGAAGGCGCGAATAGGCGTCGAGAAACGGCTTGTCCATGCCGACGGCGTGCCGGTCGGGCAGCATGCGGTCGGGATGTTTCTTCAGCGTCTTGATGTAGGAGAAGATGTAGTCCCAGCGCCCGCAATTGAGGGCGGCGGCGTGGTCCTTCAGTTCAAAGAGGATTTCGTCCATTTCGAAGACGGCCGGCAGGGTCTCGATCAGCATCGTCGCCTTGATCGACCCTACGGGGATGCTCAGCCGCTCCTGGGCGAAGACGAAGACGTCGTTCCACCAGCGCGCCTCCTCGTAGTGTTCCAGCTTCGGGATGTAAAAGTAGGGACCCGTTCCGTTTTCAATGCGGGCCTGGGCGTTGTGGAAAAAGTAGAGCCCGAAATCCATCAGCGCGCCGGGAATGTTCCCGCCGTTCCGCGCGACATGCTTTTCGTCGAGGTGCAGCCCGCGCACCCGCGCGATCAGGACCGCCGGGTCGGGCTGCAATTCATAGGTCTTGCCCGATTTCGGATCCTGATAGGAAATCTCGCCCCGGTTCGCGTCGCGCATGTTGACCTGGCCGTCGATGACGTTGCGCCAGGTCGGCGAAAGCGCGTCTTCGAAGTCGGCCATGAAGACTTTCACGTCGGCGTTGAGCGCGTTGATCATCATCTTGCGGTCGACAGGGCCGGTGATCTCGACGCGTCTGTCGAGAATATCCGCAGGCAGAGGAGCGACTTTCCAGTCGCCGGCGCGCACCTGCGCGGTTTCGGGCCGGAAATCGGGCAGGGCGCCGGCGTCGATTTTCGCCTGCCAGTCGCGGCGCGCGTCCAGGAGCGCGTCCCGACGCGGGGCGAATTCATCGACGAGGTCGCACAGGAATCTGCACGCCTCTTCGGTTAGAATTTCGGCGTCGGCCTCGGTGATGGTTTCTGAAAAGGTCAGTCCCTGGCGTTCCTCGCTCATGGGGGCGCTCTCCCTTCTGGCAATTGCTCTCAAAAACGGTGCTGCGACGCAGCAACGAAGGTCGTCTCGGCGGAAAACTCAAGCCAATTCTACAGGCTGCCGGCGCGGCGCGCGAGATGCCTGACCGGCGTTAACCAGGCTTTCTGAGGCCGCGTTAAGGCGAGGGCTTTAGGCTGGGTCCGGCGCGAATGTTGCTTCGCGCTGTCGCCAGAAGGTTGCGCCGGCTCCGCGGCGCGCCAAAGCGAGACAATCGGGAGAGCGTCAGGTGGCGATCAGAAAGCGCATCCATGGAACGGCGAGGGGTTTCGCCGGCGCGCGCGAAGGGGTCGCGGCGGTCGAATTCGCAATCGTCGCGCCGGTATTCTTCGCCCTTGTATTTTCGATTATCGAGGCCGGATACTTCTACTTCGTCAACGCCTCGATCACGGAGGCGACCGCCAAGGCCTCGCGTCTCATCCGCACCGGCCAGGCGCAGAACGGCGTCGACCCGCAAGCGTTCTTCGACGAGATCTGCAACGTGCTCGACACGTTCGGCGATTGCGAGGAGCGACTGACGGTCGATGTGGCGCGCTTCGACGATTTCGGCGCGCTCGCCTCGGATCTCAGCGAGATCCAGTGCCGGGATTCCTCGGATCCGTCGATCGCCGGCGCGCAGTTCACGAGCGCCAGCTACGGCGCCCGGCGCGACATCGTCCGTGTGCGCGTTTGTTTTCTGCACAAGCCTGTCAATCCCGCGCTCGGGCTGAAGCTGCCTAAGAACGCCGACGGCTTCAGGGAAATCGTCTCGGTGACGATCTTTCGCAACGAACCTTTCGAAAACTAGGAGGCGGCGGCATGGCGACGAGACGAGGCGGGATTGGCGGCGCGGCGCGGCGGTTCTCGCGTGATGCGGGCGGTATGGCCGCCCTCGAATTTTCATTCATCGCGCCGATCATGATCTTCCTGTTTTTTGCTACGGTCGAGGCCAGCGAAGCGCTGTCGTCGAGCCGCCGCGTCGGCCTCGCGGCCGACACCATCGCCGACCTCGTGGCCCAGGAGACCCGCGTCGAGGCCGGCGATCTCGACGATCTTTTCACCGGCGTGGAAGCGATCATCGCCCCTGGAACCGTCGCGGTCGACGTGCGGGTCGTCAGTCTCGTCGTCGACCCGGACACGCTGGACGTCGTCGTCCACTGGAGCCGCGACAACGCGGGCGGGACGCCCTACGCGGAGGGCGCGCCCTACACCGGTCCGGCCGACGTCGCGCTCGTCGATCCGGGCGCGTCGATCATCGTCAGCGAAATTGAATTCGATTATGAGCCGCCGCTGACGGACCGCATTTTCAAGGACGTGACGATCACAAAAGATGCTGCGCGCTTTCCGCGCCGGTCTTTCCGCGTCCAGTTCTGCGAAAGTGGGCCGACCGCCTGCACCAGCTGAAGCGGGGCGCAGCGGCCGACTTCGAGGCGGTTACCGCGCGACGTTCAGAATCTTGTTTTTCGGCGCGTCCGGATCGCTGACGAACATCTTGACGAATTCAGGCGTCGCCTCGAAGTCCGCGAGGTGATGGTCGACGAGGGAGGTCTTGGCGACTTCGCCGCCCATGGCCTCGAACCCGCGCCTGTTCAGGAGGTTCGAGGACAGGTCTTCAGCGTAGCCGTCGAGGCTGACCGTTTTGGAGCCGGTGCGCAGCTCCTCGCGCAGCTTGAGCGCCAGGACGACGAAGTTCTCGAGGCTCGATTTGATGTTGCCGCGCGCGATGCCGTAATCGGCGATGTCATAGCGGCTGATGAAGGCGCCGCGATTATCGGACGTCACGCCGGCCGCGACGAACCAGTATTTCTGGTTGAAGGCGGCGATGGTCTGCGGGTTGACCGAGACGCCGTTGAACTCCGCGTAGGTGTTGAGCCCGACGCAGTTGCGCGCGCCGCCGTCGAGGCAGGCCTGGGGCAGAAAGGCGACCGACAGCTGGCCGCCGATATTGGCGGCGAGGTATGTGCGCCCGTCGCTCGTCTGGCGTTCTTGCCAGACGACGCCGAGTTCGGACAGCACCGGGCCGAGATTGGCCGGATCGAAATTTTTCACGACGCCGGTCGGGTTCGAAATGCCGGACTGCGCGAAGGCGCTCGCTCCGAACGCCAGGCACGCCAATGCGCCCGCAGCCGCTGATACAAATCTCCTCGCCCGATACTTAACCATGAGACGCCGCCTTCCCTCGTTTTCGCCATTCCCCATCAAACGTTAACGTAGCGCAAAGTCCGATCGGCGCAAAGCGGGTTTTCGGCGAACCGCCCGCGGCTTCGGTCTCTCCCCGGGCCGCCCGCGGGCGCGGTGGCGCAGCGCGGGCGGACAGTGTAGTCCTGCCGCATGCGCCAGGTGAAACCGGCGACGCCGCCGCCGGGGCTCGGCTCGCGTCAGGCCGCCCTCGACATTCTCACGCTCGTGCGCGCCGGCGCCGGCCTCGACGAGGCGCTGGAGAAGTGTCGCAGCTTCTCCGCGCTGGAGGGCCCGGACCGGGCGCTTGCGCGCGCCCTGGCGACGATCGTTCTGCGCCGCCAGGGGGCGCTGGACCACCTGATCGGCGCTTATGTCGACCGCCCGCTGCCGAAACGGGCGGCCAGGGCGATGGACATTCTGCGGCTCGCCGCGGCTCAGTCGCTGATCCTTGAAACGCCGGACCACGCCGCCGTCTCGACCGCGACGGCGCTCGCCAAGGCCTATCGCGAAACGGCCGGCTACGCCGGGCTCGTCAACGCCGTTGCGCGGAAGATCGCCCGCCAGGGGCCGGCCGCTCTCGAAGCGCTGCCGGCGAGAATAGACACGCCGGGTTTCTTGTGGCGCGCCTGGGAGCGCGGCTTCGGGCCGGCGGCGGCGCGCGCCATCGCGCTGGCCCACCGCGCGCCCGCGCCCCTCGATCTGACGCCGCGGGACGCGCGCACGGTCCAGAGCTGGGCCGAGAAGCTCGGCGCGGAGATCGTGCTCGGCGAGACGCTGCGCTTGAAAGAGGCGCGTCCCGTTCCCGATCTGCCGGGATACGCCGAGGGCGCCTGGTGGGTGCAGGACGCGGCCGCCTCGCTCCCGGCGCGGCTCGTGCGGGCCGCCCCGGGCGAGATCGTGTTCGATCTCTGCGCCGCGCCTGGCGGCAAAACGTTGCAACTCGCGGCGGCGGGCGCGCGCGTGATCGCCGTCGACGTCAGCGGAACCCGGCTGAAGACGGTCGCCGAAAATCTCGAGCGAACCGGCCTTGCCGCGCAGACGGTCAAGGCGGACGTCCTGGAATGGGATCCGTCGGAAAGGGCTGACGCGATCCTTCTGGACGCGCCCTGTTCCGCTACCGGAACAATCCGCCGCCATCCGGATATTCTGCGCGGCAAGAGCGAAGCAGATATCGCCGCGCTCTGTAAGCTGCAGTCGAAAATGATCGACAAGGCCGCCGCCATGCTGCGTCCCGGCGGACGTCTTGTTTACGCGACATGTTCGCTTCAGCCGGAAGAGGGAGAGCGCCAGATCCGCGCCGCGCTCGAGCGGCTGCCGCAGTTGACGCGCGTTCCCGTCGAAGCGGGCGAGATCGGCGGGCTCGACGCCGCGGTGACCCGCGATGGGGAGCTCCGCACGCTGCCCTCCATGCTGGCGTCCTCCGGCGGGCTTGACGGCTTCTTCGCCGCGCGCCTCGCGCTTGAGGGATGAGCCTGTAATCGGGTATTAACGCTGCGCCGGTCAAAAGTATGCGTGCGGCGGCGTATCGTCTGCGGGCGGCTTGAAGTCCGCATTCCCAGGACGATATTGATCGAGAACGAATTCAACTCGCAAGAAAAGGCTCTGCTTCCATGAACGATTATCGCAATCAGTACGACGGGACGGTCGCGCGGCCGGCCGGAGCGGAGGTCGACGAAGGCCTGCGCAGCTACATGCTCGGCGTCTACAACTATATGGCGCTCGCCGTCGCAGGCACGGGGCTCGTGTCGTTTTTCGTCGCCTCGAACGAGGCGCTGGTCTACCAGATCGCCGGAACGCCCATCAAATGGGTGCTTTTCGCCGGCATTCTCGGCCTCGGCTTCTTTTCGCCGCGCGTGATGTTCTCCGGCTCGCGCGCCATGGCCCACGGCATGTTCTGGCTTTACGCCGGCCTCTGGGGCCTGCTCATCGCGCCGATGATCTACGCCTTCGCCTCGCAAGGCGCTTCGGTCGAAGTCTACAAGGCCTTTTTCATCACCGCGACGGTGTTCGGCTCGGTCAGTCTGTACGGCTACACGACCAAGCGCGACCTCTCGGGCTGGGGCAGCTTCCTCGTCATGGCGACGGTCGGCCTTCTCGTCGCGATCATCGCAAACGCGCTGTTCTTCAAAAGCGGCATGGTGAGCCTCGTGACTTCGGCTCTCGTGGTCCTGGTGTTCTCCGCCGTCACGGCGTGGGAGACGCAGACCATCAAGTCGCTCTACAAGGAAGGTTCGGCGACGAACGAACAGGCCGCGATCTTCGGCGCCTTCGCGCTTTACGGCTCGTTCGTCACGCTGTTCATTCACATTCTGAACATTCTCGGGTTCATGCGCGAATAGGCGCCCCGGCTGGCGAACAGCAAGCAATCGCCCCGCTGCTCCCCGCAGCGGGGTTTTGTTTTCCGCGACATGCGTCCGGAATCGTTTCAGAGATCGCGCGCGAGCGTGAACGCGCGTTATTGGCCATCGCTGGCGCGCTGCAGTAAGAAAGTTCCATGAAAGCTAAAGACCAGCATAGCCTGCCTATCACCGGCGCCGATGACGCGACGGCGCGCGGATACGACGCTTACGTCAACGAGTTCCTGAGTTACGGCTCGGCGCTGCGTGATCTGTTCCTCCTCGCCGACGGCGCTCCGGGGTGCGCGCTTGTCAACGCCCACGCCGCGGCGCTGCACCTCGCCTTTGAAGGAGCCGAAGGCTGGAGCAACGCGCGGCCGTTTTTGCGGCGGATCGAGGAAGCGCGCGGCCTGACCCCGCGCGAGGCGCTTTTCTGCGAGGCGGTCCGCGCCTGGGCCGCGAGAGATTTCAACGGCGCGCTGCGCAGCCTCGACGAATTGACCGTGCGCTGGCCGGCCGATCTGTGCGCGCTGAAATGGGCCCAGTACCACGCCTTCAATCTCGGCGACCAGGACGCGCTTTTGCGCCTCGGCCAGCGTGTCAGGATCGCCCATGACAACAGCGCCTACGCCCACGGCATGACGGCTTTCGCGCTGGAGCAGAACCATCGCCTCGCCGAGGCGGAGGAGGAGGGCTGCCGCGCGGTCGAGATCGCCATCGACGACGCCTGGGCGCACCACGCCGTCGCCCACGTCATGGAGACCGAAGGCCGCCCTCGCGACGGCGTCAAATGGCTCGATCGCTGCGCCCACACCTGGGAGCGCAAGGGCGTATTCATCCGCGACCACAACTGGTGGCACGCGGCGCTCTTCCGCGTCGCCCTTGGCGAAACGCAGATCGCGCTGAGGATCTTCGACGAACGATTGTGGGGGGCGTGGCCGGAATTCCCCCAGGAACAGATCGGCGCGGCCTCAATGCTCGTGCGGCTCGAACTGCGCGGCGTCGGCGTCGGGGACCGCTGGGCGCCCGTCGTCGATCAGGCGCGGGCGCGCGCCGGCGAGCACATTCTGCCGTTCCACGACCTGCATTACCTGTTCGCCCTCGCCCGGGCCGGCGCGCCCGGCGAGGCGGCGGCTTTCGTGCGCTCCATCCGGGCCCACGGAGAGCGCCTCGACGGCGCGGCCGCGGAAATCTGGACCGGGGCCTGCCTGCCGGCGGCGCGGGCGATCCTCGCCTACGCCGAGGGCCGCTTCGAGGATTGCGCCGACGGCCTCGCCGCCGTGAACGGGCGCCTTCACCGCATCGGCGGCAGCCACGCCCAGCGCCACATATTCACCGAAATCCGCGACGCGGCGGCGAGCGCCGCGCTCGCCCCAAAGGCGGGGAACGCAGCGCCCCGCGCAAGCGCGGCCAGCGCCTAACCAGATCGAGCAGGCATCGATGGCGAACCATGTTCATCACGGCGATCTTCCCGAGGGTCTCGCGTTCGGCGCGGCTGTCGCGGTCGACAGCGAGACGATGGGGCTGAACACGCTTCGCGACCGGCTCTGCGTGGTGCAGCTGTCGGCGGGGGACGGCGACGCCCATCTCGTCAAGTTCGACGGCCGCGATTTCGCCGCGCCGCGGCTGCGCGCGCTTCTCGCCGACCGCGAGGTTCTGAAGATTTTCCATTTCGCGCGCTTTGACGTCGCCGCCTTTCTGCACTGGCTCGGCGTCGAGACCACGCCGGTCTACTGCACGAAAATCGCCTCCAGGCTCGCGCGGACCTACACCGACCGGCACGGTCTGAAAGACCTCGCGCGCGAGCTTCTGGGCGTGGACATGTCCAAGCAGCAGCAGTCCTCCGACTGGGGCGCGGGCGAGCTGACGCCGGCGCAGATCGACTACGCCGCCGCGGACGTCCTTTATCTCCACGAAATGAAGACCAAACTCGACGCGATGCTGGCGCGCGAAGGCCGCGCCGGGCTCGCGCAGGACTGTTTCGATTTCCTGGCGAAACGGGCCGCGCTCGATCTCGCCGGCTGGTCCGAGGTCGATATTTTCGCCCATTCCTGAGCGCCCTTTTCAGCTCGCGAGGCCGCCCGCGCAAAGGTCTGATTTCCCGGCGAAACGTCACCGCCGCCCTTGCATCGCGATCTCGCGAGGATGACTATATGGAAAGGACGGACGCGCTGGGGCCGGAGGCGGGCCCGCGGCGGCGTTTTTTGAGCGATTGAACGATGGTGCTGGAAAACCTTCCCAAAACCCAACGCACGACGAGCACGCAGGCCGCGGCGCGCTCGACAATGGTGCGTCGGCTGCGGATCGTCCTTCCCGCGGCCGCGGTCGGGCTGATCGCGGTCTTTGTTTTTTCGTCCAACCGGGACGCGTCGGACCCGACTTTCCTCGAGGAGTTCGCGCTGGAGGAGGTGACGGACGAACTGGAGATGGCCAACCCGCGCTTCGCCGGCGTCGACGAAAAGGGAAAACCGTTCGAGATCACCGCGGCCTCCGCAACGCGCAAGACCGAAGACGCCAAACGTCTCGATCTGAAACAACCGCGCGCCGTGACGCGCAATGACGGCGACCAGACTACGGTCGCCGCGCTCACCGGCGTCTATGAGGCGGAGGCGAAAATTCTTGAGCTCGCCGACGACGTTACGCTCCAACATGCGGCCGGGGTCGAAGCCTTCACGCTGCGCGCCAAGGCCGCGACCGTTCTCATTGACGAGGAGATCGTCCGCGTCGACGCGCAGGTCGACGGCGTCGACGAAAAAGGCAACACGATCAGGGCCGACCGGATGGACGCCTATCAGGATGAGGGACGCGTCGTCTTCACCGGGAATGTCAAGCTGAAGATCCAGCCGTCGTCGGATGACGGGGGAGCGGGGGGCGCGAGCGGGCTGGTGCTGCGGCGCGCGGAGCCCGCGCAAACGGGAGGAGGGCCGCAGCGATGAGACGAGCCACTGTGACGCTGGCGGCGGCGTTGGCGCTGAGCGGCGCGACCGCCGCCGCGCAGATCGCCGCCGGGGAGCCTTGCGACGAGCCGCTCGACGTCGGCGGCGAAGTCCTCGAACTCGTCGACGATGTCGCGACGCTGACGGGCGACGTGCGCGTCGTTCAGTGCGAGGCGATCCTGTCGACGCTGAAACTCGTGGCGACGCAGAAACCGGACGGCGGATACGACACGTTGAGGGCGATCGGCGAGGTGCGCTATTCCACCGGCGACGAGGCCATCTCCAGCCGGACCGCGCTCTACGATCTCGACGCGCGCACGATTACGTTTACCGACGAGGTCGTCATCATTCAGGGCGAACAGATCATGACCGGCGGCGAACTCGTCTACTGGGTGGATACCGGTCAGGTGAAGTTCACCGCGCCGGAGGGCCAGCGGATCCGCGGCATTTTCCATACGAAAACCGTGAACGCGCAGCTCTGACGGCGCGGCGCGGACAAGGAAAGGACCCAAGCGCGATGGATGGCGAGGTTGAACACGCGCCGGGGGGCAAGACCCGGCGAAGGACGAAAAGGAAGGGCGCGTCGCCAGCGCGCCCGGTCGTCGTCGAAGGCGAAGGCGGTCTCTACGCGGAGGATCTGCGCAAGTCGTTCAAGCGCCGCCCGGTCGTGCGCGGCGTGACGATGAGCGTCCAGCGCGGCGAGGTCGTCGGCCTTCTCGGGCCGAACGGCGCCGGCAAGACGACCTGCTTCTACATGATCACGGGATTGATCCCGGTTGATTCCGGGAGGATCATGATCGACGGGGCGGATGTGACGCATCTGCCGATGTACCAGCGCGCGCG
>CAZBOC010000032.1:0-15334 GCA_964493225.1 uncultured Caulobacterales bacterium
CACATTGCTCAGGCAAATCACGAACCCCGGCGAATGGGGCCGCGGGCGCGCGGCGTCGCTGACCCTGGAAAAGGGCGAAACGCGCGTAGACCCCGCCCCCCATGACCAACGATATCCCTTCGGCATCGGTCGTCCAACCGCCTTCAACGGGCGAGGCGCTCACGGGGTTCCGGAAATGTTAGGTTTGCAATTATGCCGGGATTAACGGATTTCCTGTTGTTTGCCTCCGCGAAAGTCGGTTGAGCGCCGCATGCATGTGGCATATGCCATCACGAAACGGTCGGTCGCCGCCGGAGGGCGGGGCCTCGATAAGAGAGAGTTGACGCGCGATGAACGAGCCGCCGCTGCTGAGCCGGATGATTGCGCTGGCCCTCAAGGCGGGCGCCAAGGCGGCCGAGATCTACGCATCCGATTTCGTCGCCCATGAGAAAGCCGACGGCAGCGCCGTTACGACGGCGGACCGGCTCGGCGAGGAAATCATCACGCAAGGGCTTGTCGCGGCGGCCCCGGAAATCCCGATCCTCGCTGAAGAGGCCGCGAGCGCGGGCCAAGTTCCGGAACTCGGGGAGCGCTTCTTTCTCGTGGACCCCCTCGACGGCACGCGCGAGTTCGTCAATCGCACGGGGGAATTCACGATCAACATCGCCCTCGTCGAGGCCGGCGAGCCGACGATGGGCGTGGTCTACGCGCCCGGCTGCGATAAGCTTTTCTACGGCGCGCGCGGCGCCGGGGCCTGGCGGCGGTTGGTGCCGCCCGGGTCCGATCCGCAAGCAGCCGCGCCGGCGGAAAGGATCAATGCGCGGCCCTCGCAGCGAGACCGCCTCGTAGCGGTCGCCAGCCGCAGCCACCGATCGCCCGAAACCGAGGCTTATCTTGAACGGATCGGCGCGGGAGACTTCACGCCTGCGGGATCGTCGCTCAAATTTTGTTTGATTGCGGAAGGCCTCGCCGACGTCTATCCGCGGCTGGGTCGGACGATGGAGTGGGACACCGCCGCCGCGCAGGCGGTTCTGGAGGCCGCGGGCGGCGTGGTCGTCGTCCTTGAAGACGGCGAGGAAAGAGGACCGCTGCGCTACAACAAGAAAGACCGCGGCTTCGACAATCCGCATTTCGTCGCCTGGGGCGCGCGATAGAGAGGCATGCATGGACCTGACGCATCTTGAACGGCTTGAGGCCGAGAGCATTCACATCATGAGGGAGGTCGCTGCGGAGTGCGAGCGGCCCGTGATGCTTTATTCCGTAGGCAAAGATTCTTCCGTGATGCTGCGCCTCGCGCTGAAGGCGTTTTATCCTTCCAAGCCGCCTTTCCCGCTGCTGCATGTCGACACGACCTGGAAGTTCCGTGAGATGATCGCTTTCCGCGACCGCACCGCGGCGGAGCTCGGCCTCGATCTCATCGTGCACATCAACAAGGAAGGCGTGGAGCAGAATGTCGGTCCGTTCACCCACGGCGCGACGCTCCATACGGACATCATGAAGACCCAGGCGCTGAAACAGGCTCTCGAAAAATATCAGTTCGACGCGGCTTTCGGCGGGGCGCGCCGCGACGAGGAAAAATCGCGCGCCAAGGAACGCATCTTCTCCTTTCGCTCCGCCCAGCATCGCTGGGATCCAAAAAATCAGCGCCCGGAGTTATGGAACGTCTACAACACGCGCTTGACAAGAGGGGAAAGCATGCGCGTCTTCCCCATGTCCAACTGGACTGAGCTGGATATCTGGCAGTATATTTACAAGGAAGACATTCCAATCCCGTCTCTTTATTTCGCAGCGAAAAGGCCCGTTGTCGAGCGCGACGGCATACTGATCATGGTCGACGACGACCGTATCCCGCTCGAGCCGGGCGAGCATCCGCAGGAGAAAATGGTCCGCTTCAGAACGCTCGGCTGCTATCCGTTGACCGGGGCCGTCGAATCTGAAGCGACGACCCTGCCGGAGATCATTCAGGAAACGCTCCTGACGACCACTTCCGAACGCCAGGGCCGCGCAATCGACCATGACCAGGCCGCATCCATGGAAAAGAAAAAGCAGGAGGGATATTTCTGACATGTCCCATCAGGATGAGCTGATCGCGACCGACATCGTCGCTTATCTTCAGGCGCAGGAAAACAAGAGCTTTCTGCGCTTCATTACTTGCGGATCCGTCGACGACGGGAAGTCGACCTTGATCGGCCGACTGCTTTATGACAGCAAACTCATTTACGAGGACCAGCTGGCCGCCGTCGAGGCCGACAGCAAGAAATCCGGCACCACCGGAGAGCGTCCCGACCTCGCGCTGCTTGTCGACGGTCTCGCGGCCGAACGCGAACAAGGGATCACGATCGACGTCGCTTACCGCTTCTTCTCGACCGACAGGCGGAAGTTCATCGTCGCAGACACGCCCGGACATGAACAGTACACACGCAATATGGCGACGGGCGCCTCGACGGCCGAACTCGCCATTCTTCTGATTGACGCGCGGCACGGCGTGCAGACGCAGACGCGCCGCCACAGTTACATCGCCTCGCTTCTCGGCATTCGCAACATCGTCGTCGCCGTCAACAAGATGGATCTTGTCGATTTTTCCCAGGACGTCTTCAACGCGATCGATCAGGACTACCGCGCCTTCGCGGATCCGCTTGGCTTCTCGGAGATCGTTTGCATACCAATGTCGGCCCTTGACGGCGATAACGTAACGACGCGAAGCGAACGAACGCCATGGTACGGCGGCAAGTCCCTCCTTGAGCATCTGGAGTCCGTGCAGGTAGTGCGCCCGTCGGACAGCGCCGCACTCCGTCTGCCGGTGCAGTGGGTGAACCGTCCGAACCTCGACTTCCGCGGTTTCTCCGGCACCGTGGCCGCCGGGGAGGTCGCGGTCGGCGACGAAATCATCGCCATCCCCTCCGGCAAGCGCTCCCGCGTGCGTTCGATCGTAACCTATTCGGCCGAGCTTGAACGCGCCGCGAAGGGACAGGCGGTGACCGTCACGCTGGAAGACGAAATCGACGTCTCGCGCGGCGACCTGTTGTGCGGCGTCGACGGACCGGCCGAACAGTCGGACCAGTTCGCCGCCCATGTCCTGTGGATGAGCGACGAAGAAATGTTCCCGGGTCGCCAATATATTCTCAAGGCGAACAATCAGCAAACGCCGGCGACGGTCTCCGACCTCAAATACAAGGTGAACATAAACAATTTTTCCCATGAAGCGGGCAAGACGCTGGACCTGAACGAGGTCGGGGTCTGCAATCTGGCTCTTGGACGGTCAATCCCATTCGATCCGTACAAAAATAATCGACAGACCGGCAGCTTCATCCTTGTCGATCGTCATACGAATAATACCGTCGGCGTCGGCATGCTTGACTTTTCGCTGCGGCGGGCTGCGAACGTCGTGTGGCAGGATCTGGAGGTCGGCAAGAGGCAACGAGCCAAGCAGAAGCACCAGCGCCCGGCGGTCCTCTGGTTCACGGGGCTTTCCGGCTCCGGCAAGTCGACGATCGCCAATCTCGTTGAAAAGCGGCTCTTCGATATGGGGCGCCACACCTATATTCTGGATGGCGACAATGTCCGCCACGGCCTGAATAAGGACCTCGGCTTCACTGATGCGGATCGCGTTGAAAATATCCGCCGCGTCGCGGAAGTGTCGCGCCTCATGGCGGACGCGGGATTGTTCGTGCTCGTTTCATTCATTTCGCCGTTCCGCGCCGAGCGCCAGATGGCGCGCGCGCTGATGGAGGAGGGCGAGTTCATCGAGATCCACGTCGACACGCCGCTCGAAATCGCCGAGGCCCGCGACGTCAAGGGGCTCTACAAAAAAGCGCGGGCGGGCGAGATCAGAAATTTCACGGGAATCGATTCGGAGTACCAGGTTCCGCTGAATGCGGAGGTCACGGTCAATACCATTGATCTGTCCGCGGAGGAGGCGGCGGAGAAAATCGTCGCCTATCTCGAGGCGCAGGGCCGGCTCCTCGCCGACTAGCGCGATTACGGGGTCGAGGCGCATTGCGGGCGCACGCCGGCGTCGCCCCGGGGGTTTGCGCCTCTCCATAGCTTGAACGAACGCCCCGGAGACTTTAGCTCCCTGTCTCGACCTTCCGCGATCGCGCCGCTCTTTGCGATCGCGCTTTCTTGCGTGAGACGAGAGGATTGCGACTATGGCGATGGTTTCGGCGACTGAGGCGATCAGCGCCGACGAGGCGTGGCGCGACGACGGCCATCTGACAGTGTTCGACGCCCCGCCGGGCGCCGACGCGATGATGCTGGCCGAGGCTGCGTCGACGCGGGGCGGCGTTCTGATCTATATCGCGCGGGACGGGGCGAGGGCGGCGGCCATGACGGAGGCGGTGCGGTTCTTCGCCCCCGATATCGCCCAGGTCAGCTATCCCGCCTGGGACTGCCTGCCCTATGACCGAATATCGCCGAGCGCTTCGATCACCTCGACGCGGATGGCCGCGCTCGGCGTGATAGCGCAGCATCAGGGCGGGGCCGACGCCGCTGCGCCCCTGATCGTCGTGACGACCGTGGCGGCGGCGGTTCAGCGCACGCCGCCGATCGAGGTCGTCAGGGCGGCGAGCCTGTCCATGCGGCCGGGGCAGGTCGTCGAGAGCGAGGAACTCAACGCCTATCTCGCGGCGAACGGGTATTCGAGGGCCTCGACCGTGCGCGAAGCGGGGGATTTCGCCGTTCGCGGCGGGCTGATTGACATATTTCCACCGGGCGCGGAGCAACCGGTCCGGCTTGATTTCTTCGGCGACCAGCTTGAAAGCGTGCGCGCCTTCGACGCCGATACGCAGCGCACGACCCGGCAATTGGAGCAGTTCGATCTGGCGGCGGCCTCGGAAGTCCTGTTGACCGAAGAGACCATCTCCCGGTTTCGCAAGGGCTATGTTGGGCTCTTCGGCCCCTCCCAAGACGACCCTGTCTACGAGGCGGTCAGCGCCGGGCGGAAACATGCCGGCATGGAGCACTGGCTCCCGCTGTTCTACGAACGCACGGATACGATCTTCGATTTCGCGCCCGGCGCGCTCGTTCTGATGGAAAACCTAGGCGAGGAGGCGGCCGAGGATCGCCTGGCGGCGATCGAGGACTACTTCGCGGCGCGCAAGGACGATACCGGCGCGCCGTCGTCGCAAAACAGCGCGTTCGCAGCGCCCGCCTACCGTCCCTTGCCGACCGAGGCCTTATATCTCACCGGGGGCGAATGGACCCGGCGTCTCGACGCCGCCGCCTTGCGCAGGATTTCGCCCTATTCCGCGCCGGAAGGTCGAAGGGCTTTCTCCTTCGGAGCCCGGGTCGGGCGAACCTTCGCCGCCGAGCGGGCGGCCGAGAGGGTCAACGTATTCGAGGCTGTCAAGTCCCATGCAGAAGAGTTGCGCCGGTACGGCAAGCGCGTTTTCGTCGCCTGCTGGACCGAGGGCTCGGCCGACCGCATGCGGAGCGTTCTCGGCGATCACGGCGTTGACGCTGCAGCCGCGCCGAACTGGCGCGCCGCCAGGCATGGCGGGGCCGGGATTGCTGTCGTCATCCTCGGGATCGAGAACGGTTTCGAGACGGCGGACTGCGCTTTCATTTCCGAGGAGGACATCCTCGGCGATCGTCTTGTACGGCGCACGCGGCGAAAGCGCGCCGACAACTTCCTGACCGAAGCCTCCAGCCTCTCGATGGGCGATCTCATCGTTCACGTCGATCACGGCGTTGGGCGCTATACCGGCCTTGAAACGCTCGATGTTCAGGGCGCGCCCCATGACTGCCTGCAACTGGAGTATCACGGCGGAGACAAGCTCTTTCTGCCGGTCGAGAACATCGATCTTCTTTCGCGCTTCGGTTCGGACGATCCGAACGCCCAGCTCGACAAGCTGGGCGGGGCCGCATGGCAAAGCCGGAAAGCGAAGATGCGCGAGCGGATCAAACTGCTCGCGGAAAAGCTGATCGCAATCGCCGCCCAACGCGAAATGAAGAAGTCGGATGAGATTGCGCCTCCGGATGGTCTTTACGATGAGTTTTGCGCGCGGTTTCCCTATACGGAAACGGAGGACCAGGAAAACGCTATCGCTGACGTCATCGAGGACTTCGCGCGGGGACGTCCGATGGACAGGCTCATTTGCGGCGATGTCGGCTTCGGCAAGACGGAAGTGGCGTTGCGGGCCGCGTTCATTGTGGCCATGACGGGCCGACAGGTCGCGGTCATCGCGCCGACGACGCTGCTCGCACGCCAACACCACAAGGCTTTCGCCGAGCGGTTCAAGGGCTTTCCGATTAATGTGCGCCCGCTTTCCCGCCTCGTCGCCTCAAGCGACGCCGCGGCGACCCGCGCCGGGCTCGCTGACGGAACCGTCGACATTGTCATCGGCACGCATGCGCTCCTTGCGAAGACCGTCAGCTTCTCCGATCTGGGTCTTCTGATCATCGACGAGGAGCAACGCTTCGGCGTGAAACACAAGGAGCGCCTGAAGGAGTACCGGGCGGACACCCATGTCCTCACTCTAACGGCGACGCCGATCCCGCGCACTCTGCAGCTCGCCATGAGCGGCATCCGCGATCTCTCCTTGATCGCGACGCCTCCGGTCGACCGCCTTGCAGTGCGCACGAACGTTGGTCCCTTCGATCCGTTGGTCGCGCGCGAGACGCTTCTGCGCGAGCACTATCGCGGCGGACAGAGTTTTTTCGTCGCCCCGCGGATATCCGACCTCGCCGGAATCGCTGAGTTCCTCGAGGAGAGCGTGCCGGAGTTGCGCTTCAAGATCGCCCACGGACAAATGGCGGGCGGCGAGCTTGAGGACATCATGAATGCGTTCTACGAGGGAAAGTTCGATGTTCTCGTCTCGACAACGATCGTCGAGTCCGGTCTCGACATTCCGACCGCGAACACGATGATTATTCACCGAGCGGATAATTTCGGCCTCGCCCAGCTTTATCAGCTCCGCGGCCGCGTCGGGCGCTCGAAAGTTCGCGCCTACGCCTATCTGACGACCCCGCAGAGGACCGCGATCACGCCCGGCGCGGAGCGGCGCCTGAAGGTCATGCAATCGCTCGACACGCTCGGCGCGGGCTTTACGCTCGCGTCCCACGACCTCGATATTCGCGGTGCGGGCAATCTTCTGGGCGAGGAACAGTCCGGCCAGGTCAAAGAGGTCGGGGTCGAGCTCTATCAGCACATGCTGGAGGAGGCCGTCGTTCAGCTCAAGGACGGCGAGGCCGCCGGCGAGGAGCAATGGTCGCCGCAGATAAATATCGGCGCCGCGGTACTGATCCCGGAGCATTACGTCTCGGATCTGAACGTCCGCATGGCGCTTTATCGCCGCCTCGGCGACCTGTCGGATGCCGAGGCGATCGAGGCCTTTGGCGCCGAACTCATCGACCGCTTCGGCGCGTTGCCCGCCGAGGTTCAGCATTTGTTGCAGATCGTGGCGATCAAGGGCGTCTGCCGGCGCGCGGGCGTGGAAAAGATCGACGCCGGACCGAAGGGCGCTGTCGTGAAATTCCGAAATGATCAGTTTGCAAATCCGGCGGGCCTCGTCGCCTTCATCTCGCAATCGCCCCTCGACGTGAAACTGCGGCCCGACCAAAAGCTTGTCTTTCAGCAGCACTGGCCCGACGAAAAGGCGCGGCTCAAGGGGTGCCGGCGCGTTGTCGGATTGCTCGCCGAAATCGCCGGGGAAGCGGCCTGAACCGTTGCGACGGACGCCCCGTTCAGGGCGAAGTCGCGCGCGCGCCTTCCGCCCGCCCGCCCCGGTCGGTTTTCGTCTGCACGATCAGCTGTGCGACCATTTCCTCCAGACGGCGCTCCCCGTCATCGGCGAGTGCGGCCGCGCGCGCCGACAGCGCGAATACGTCATGGTCGCCAGTGGCTTCGTCGCGCAGCCTGAACATCGTGTTCTGAACGACGCCGGTCAGACGATCGGCGATCCGGTCCGCATCCGCGCCCGTCGTCGCCGGGAGGGTGACTGCGAACGTCGTTGGAGCGATACGGGCCGCCATGTCTTCCGTACGCGTAATTGATGAAATAAGCCCGGAGGCTTGCCGGAGCGGCCCAGCAATGTCTGCGGCGTTTCGCTGACTCAGGAATGCGGCGTCAAGATGAACCGAGAGCAGCGCGAAAGGGCGCTCGGTCTCGCGCGCGCGCGCAAGCAGCCGCGCGGCGTGGCGGGCGAAGAAGGCCGCGCTCGCCGCTTCAGCGCAGCCGTCCCAGGCGCCGCCATGGCCGCCCGCGGTGAGGAACCGCTTGATCAGGTGGGTCTGCTGCGCGGTCCTGACCGCGGCCGCGATGGCGTCGGGAAGGTCGTCTTCGACGTGGCGCGCGAGGAAACTGTTTTCCCCCGTCGCAGGACCGTCGTCCAAAGTCAGGATCGGAAAGTCAGCCTGCCGATTCCGACGCCGGAGGGTCGCCGCGAGCGAGCGCAAAGGATCGCTGGGCGCCTGCGGCAGAAACACGCCGCAGTCGAACCGGTCGGTCTCGATGGCGCTGAGGGCCTGGGCCGCCGAGAGAACGCCCTCCACGCGATAGCCCGCCCGTTGCGCTACGGAAAGCACGCTGAGGGAAAGCGGCGACGGGGCGCCGGCGACGAGAACGCGGAACGGCGGACGGCGCCGTACGAAATCCGCCGGTTGCCGCAGCGCGCCGGCCTCGGCGTAACTCTTCAGACGTTCGCCCGCCTCCTCGGCGAGGTTGCGCGCGCGCAAGCGCTCGCGGCAGGCGGCGACCAGCAATTCCGGATCGTCACCCGCAATAACAAGCGTTCCCGAGCGCCGCAGGTAGCCGCGGCGCGGCGCGTCAAGCGACGGGTTTGCAAAATAGACAACGCCTCCATGGGGCGATGACCGCCGCGCGGCGCCGGCGAGCTTTCTGGCGGTTCGCGGCGAGACATCTTCGCTGCGGAGATCGACGATGGCGATGTCAGCGAAGCGCTCGTCCTTGAGATCGGAGAGCGCATAATGCGCTTCGCGGAGCGCCCGGCGAACGGATGGGTCCGGTCCCCCGGCGTTCGAAACCCATGCTATCCGCGCGCGCTGTTCAGAAGGGGGATATGCCGCCATAAGAATCCGTCCCGCCTCGCGGCGCGGAAGTCCAGGCGTCCCGAGCTAGTGTGATTGCGCGCCGCGTTCTGCGTTATTCAATTTACGGGCCGTTTCCTGCTGCGACGTCGCGGGTCGCAACGGCTTGTCCTGCGTCGCATCGAGGGAGGCGGCGGTAGTCGCCGGCTCGTCTGCGAGACAAACGTCGATTTCGCCGATCGGCGTGAAGCGTCCCGACACGGCGCGCTCTTGGTAACAGGGCAGGGCGGCGAGAAACTCCTGCGGTTTGTCGAAAGGTCCCGCCTCCCGGTAGAGTTGCGCCGTCGAAACGCCGACATAGCGCCAGTGCCATGGCTCGAAGCTGTCCTCGCCCGGCAGGTAATTGTTTCCGGGCGGATAGGAGAGGATGAAGCCGTACTGATAGGCGTTCTCCTCGAAACACTGATAGGTGCGGTCGCTGCGGCGCATGAGACGGCCGTTGACGTCGATGTCCACGGCGAGGCCGAGCTGGTGTTCGGACATGCCGGGCGGCGTCACCGTGCCGCGGTCGAGATTGCGGCGATGGAGGTCGCGTTGCGTGCGCCATGCGCGATAGCCGGAGCGCAAAGAGATCCGTTCGTTCGACATGGACCGACACAGGGAAATGAGTTGGGCGAGGCGGGCCGGCATGCTGGTCTCGCGCGGATCGCGCGCGCCTGCGTCCGGCGCGAGCCTGATTTTCATCTCGTCAATCGTATGGTCTTTGCTGACCGGGATGGAAAAATCGGAAGCGCGCACGAGATCTTCCGGAGCGTAGTCATCGTCGAGGACGAAGTGCTGCGAGACCGGCCGATCGACGTCATGGCGGCGATCGCGGGCGCGATTGACGGCGTAACGCTGCGCGCCGAAGGCGTCCCTGAACAGGGCGTGCATGTGTTCGGTAAGCGCCTGCGCTTCCGTCGTGCGGCCCTGTTGCTGATAGATGTCTACGAGCAACTTGATGTACAGACTGAGATCCGGATTGTTGGCGCCCTTGGACTTCTCCTGGGCGTGGAACGCGTCAAGATAGAGCTGTTCGGCGTTCTTGAGCCGTCCCATTTCCTTGTAGACCGGCCCGAGAATCAGCGTGATCTGAACAGTGTCTTCGTGATCGGCGCCGAGAAACTGGCGTCTGATCTCGTAGGCGGTGGAGAGCAGCCCGGCCGCGGCATAGAGGCCCTTCTTGCGCATGGCGTAGAACGCGCCAAGTTCCGCCATCTTGTTCGCAGCCGCAAGGCGCGTTTCCGGCGCGCCCTTTAATTTGCCGGGACTGCCGGTCGGTTTCAGGACTTCGGTGAAAATGTTCGCCGCGCTTTCGATACGCCCCGCGAAATAGGCTTCCGTCGACCCCGACACGGTCGTTTCCGCGCGCGCGGCCTCGTCGCCGGAGTAATTCAGAAAAATCGCGTAGATCCCGACAGCCTTGTCGATATCGCCGGCTGCGATATGGGCGCGGGCGAGTTCGTCCTCCATGGCGGCGCGCTGGCGTTCACTGACGCCCCTCGCCCATTCCGACGCCATCGCCTGTTCGTAGAGCGCTGCGCCGCGCTCGTGGCGCGAGCGGGAAATCTGCGCGGCGGCGAGGCGGGCCTTCAACGGCGCGAGCGCTTCCTCGTCCACGCCGCCGGCGCGGTGCAGATCGAGCGCGCGCTCACCATGTCCGGCGGCGCGGCCCGGCGCGCGCAGATCCATCAGGACGTTGAAGCGGTGTTCCGCCGCGGCGGCGTCGGTGCGCACCTGGACGTTGAACGCCGCCGCAAAGACAAGCGCGAGAAGCGCAAAGGCGCTTGCGAACATCGCCTGCGGCCTCGCCAGAACTGACCGAAAATATCCCCTGGTCACGCCAAACCCAATCGCCGCCATATCCCCAAGTCGCAACGTGTAACATCATTGCCTTCGTCAGGCGAGAGCGACGTTCTCTCCGCAGAATAGTTTTGCGGGCGCGGCCGGCGTCGACGAGTGTTTCCTTTCGCTGAAAGCTGGCCATGGCCGCGCGCGCCGACTATCCCGGAGCGGGCTCAATCTTGAGGAGGTTTTCCGGCATGGACGGATCCGGTCGCAGGCGCGTTTATCTGATGCGCCACGGGCACGTTGATTATTTCGATCAATCCCTGAAGGATCCAAGGCTCGTCCATCTGACCGATGACGGCCGCGAACAGGCCCTCGCCGCAGCTCGGGCCCTGTCGGCCGTCACCTTCGATCTGGCGGTCTGTTCCGGGCTGCCGCGCACGCGTCAGACAGCGGAGATCGTTCTCGAGCCCCATAACAGCCGCGCGGAGCACGAACTGATCAGCGTGCCGGACCTTGAGGAACTGAAGAGCGGCTGGGTCAAAGCGAAATCGCGAGAGGAGCTCGCCGCGCGGCTCGCTTTCTGTTTCGACGACGCGGATGCGCCTGACGCCAGTTTCCTGCCTGACGGCGAGCGTTTCATCGACGCCGAGGCCCGCGTCACGCAGGCGATGGAACGGATCGTCCTGCAGGGCGGCTGGCGCACGGCGTTGATCGTCGCCCATGAGGGCGTCAACCGCATCCTGCTTGGCTGGGCGTGCGGCGGCGGTCTCAAGACGGTCAGCGCATTCGAACAGGATCTCGGCTGCGTAAACGTGATCGACTTCGACGTTACGCCTTCTCCGGACGGCGCGGGACTTGTCCTTGAGCGCGCGATCATCAAGGCGGTCAACGTCACGCCCTACGACTACCTCAAGAACGGCCTGCCGCGCACGAGCCTGGAGCACCTGTTCGATGTCGACTTCGGGGCCGCCCGCCCGTTCGCGCCGCCACAAAATCCTCGATAGCGGCTGTTCTGGAACGAGAAAAGACGTTAACCTCTCGTCGTTGGGCTGGCGTATCAGGGGATTTAACCATGCCATACGGGGTGAAACGGGGCATAAAAACGCCCGGGGATTTCGGCGTAACCGATTACGCTGGGCTGTCTCTCGCTGGCGCAGCGGGGATCGTGGCGGCGCTGGTGACGGATTACCAGCAGTCCGGCGAAGCGGCCGCGCTCTTTACGATCAACCAGTGGGCTGTCTCGCTCGGATCGCTGCTCGGTTTCGGCGACATCCCGCTTTACGTCGTGGCGCTGGCGATCATTGCGGCGGGCGCGGGATCGATTTTCTATTTTCAGCCGATTACCAGGCAGGGCGCTTTCGCGCAGGGCTTCGGCCTTCTCGCAGTGTTGATGACCGCAGTGCCAGCGGATTTCGCCGGCGGCATCGAAGCGATGCGCGACGACCTGCAAGCGCTGCCGGCGCCGTCGGACTCCGGCGACGCGGCCCTCGACCTGAGCGAGGCAATCCTGCCGGCTTCCTTTTCGTCGCAAGGCGAGGCCCGGGTCGTCGATGTTCAGGCGCAGGCCGCGGCTCGCTACAACGTGATTTTGCGGATCAGGTTTCGCGGCGGCATTCCGGACGATATTGAATCGCTTATTCGCCGCGGGCAGCTGCGCGGGCGTCTTCACAATTCCGATACCGACCAAACCTTCAACCTGTTCAGATCCGCAGGGGGACGGGTGCGGCGCGACGGCGATTCGATCGTGATCGAGGCGGGTATTCCGGCCCGCTCTTCAAGCGCCACGCTCTGGGTGCGCGTCGAGGCCGCCGGCCACCGGATCGAGCAGCAATCGGCTCAGGCCTCGCTTTCGACGCCGCTGAACTGGACCATCGATCTGGAGCCGTCGGACACGCCGCTTTTCATACAGCGCCTCAACCAGTCCTACTGGTTCTGAGCCCGTTTCAGGCCGTTCACCAATCGCGGGAGCCAGTCGTCACGCTTGCCGACTCGCTTGCAAATCGCACGCGGAATGCGTCAATGGAGGCGTAAAATTGAGCTCGGGCGCGGCTCAGGAGGGGCGGCTTGCGCAGCGTCGAATTTGTGTGTGCGGAATGATGTAATAGGGGCGCTGATCGTTTCGCGTGAGAGCGCGCCTTGCGTCCATTCCACATTGGAACTGACGGGATCGTGTTTCGTTCTGGCGCGCGCTTTCCTTCGACGAGCACGCCGTCGCGGTCCTGCACGTCGGCGGCGTTGACGAGCGCGGAAACGCCATCTTTCCAGCGCCTTTGCGGCTGGCCCTTCAACTCCCTATCGCTCAACTCCCCATCGCCAAGCATCGCTGTCAAAGATCCAGCTGCACCGCGTCATTTGCGCCCTCGTCATCGGGGCCGTTCGCGGCTGCATAGGCGCCTGGATCTGCGAGGACAAGCAGCAGATGCGAATTCCAGACCCTTGCGAAGAGTTGCGGCGCACAGGCGTTCTTCATCTCCGCCAACGGCGTGTTAGAGCTACGTCTGATGGATACGGAGTTATAGGATTGTGGCGCTTCCGGCCTTGGTCCCTCAATCAAATCCGCTGCGGTGCTTATGTTGTAGCTAACGCCGCATTGCGTGCGGTCTTCGTCCGCGCGCCATGTGCGTATCTCTGATCCAACACTGTCGAAGTCGTCCCCGTATTTTTCAACGAGCTGGCCCTCGACATCGGCCATGGCGCTGCCTTCGGGCAAGGCGATCATCCTGGCGATGGCGACGAGGCGGTCGCCGCCGGGCGTTGACCGAAAAAGCATGAAACGCTCCGAGCCGTCCTCGTTTTCATAGTGGCGCATGTCGTCAAAGAAGGGTCTGGTTTTTCCCTCTCTGCTGCTCTCTCTCACTCTCACGACTGTGAGCGCCTCTCTTACGGCCGCTTCCGCCTCGTCGAAGGACATTGAGAGTTTAAGACCCAGAATGTCGAAATCCGCGAGTCGCGCCCGCGCGGCGGCCCGTCGCGCCGCTGCGCGCGCGGCCTCGGCCTCAGCGTCCTCAATTGCTTTTGCAAATGCGTCGACGGGCTTGTTCAGATCAGCCGGCGTAAGCGCGACAAGCAAACGGTCATAGGGATCAAACACTTCGACCTTCTTGACGGCCATCGACAGAATGTCCGTATCGGCGATGAAGCTCTCGGGGCTGACGGTCATCAGCATCCGGAATCCCTTCTTGAATCGTTCTGTGCGCCGATGATTCTCCATTAGGCATTCCCGGAATGTCGCAATCGCCTCCGGATCGCGTTCGCCAGGCGCCGACAGACGCGGGTCCCCACCGCACTCGTTGGCGGGCGGAACGAAGGCTTGCTCCGCTTCCTCGCGCGGGAGTGCGATAGGCCGAACGACCGGTGAGCGATCGAGCGCCAGCCTGACGCGCCTTTGAAGCCGTAACGCTTTGAAATCGGCGACTGGGTCAGGGGATTGCACGGCGGCCATCAACGGCGGCGTCTCCCTTAAAAGGGCGCGGGGGCCGAGTTCGGGGATCTTGGCCTTTTCGTGATCGGGCGCCACGGAAAGCCGGTGGAAAACGCCCGCGCCCTGACCCGACGGCGTCTTCGAATTCACAACGCCGTTCTCGTATCGAAAATAGCGAGGCGCAAGAAAGCGTTCCATGTACAGCGTATCCGGAATTCGTTCTGCTGCACGTCGCAGGCGCAGCCTGTACTCGGGAAGCAGCTCCTCAACCGCGAAATCCGGCGCGCGTCCCTCGATCTGCTCTTGCCGGAACAGGAAATCTTCGCCAATCGGCACGGCCCCGTCGCCCCCTGAAGCCGCCACCGTCTGCTGGGCGTAGCGCTCCTGCTCCTGAACGATAATGCGGCGAAGCGGTTGCTTCAGGGTTTGGTCGGATAACTGATCCGGCGCGTACTTGTACACGAGCGCCGTATAGGGAATGACCGTGCGCTCTTCCGAATGATTCTGCGCGAACGCCCCATCCGCGCTGATGATCGCCATGGCCCCGGCGAGCGCCGGGACAAGGGCGGGGAGGATGCAGCGTTTCCGGAGCTTTGATTTTTTCACCATATCGCTCTTATGGTCATGTCTCATCCGCGCCCACCCCAAATTTTGACAAAAACATTATTCCGTTGACTCCGGCGGTACAAGATATCGCGACATCGGGCGTTGGTCATGATAGAACATAAAGTGAACACAGTCGCTTCGCACCTCCGCAACGCCTGATCATCCGCGCACTTTTCTCGAATCTGGACTTGCGCCGTTTCGATGGAGAACATCTGATCGTATCAACGCAGGCCTTGATGACAGGATGAAACCGACATTTCACGGCGGAGTGCGAAGCGGAGGCTGTGCAGTTAAGTCGTGGGAGCGGACGCATGGCGCAGCAGGTGGCGCAGGGGTAAACGGGGTTGGGGGCCACGGGTGACGGCGTCGGCAAATCGACGTTGACGGCGTGGCGGCCGCCGCTCGCAAAAAGATGCGTTGAAAGGCCGGCGGGTTTCGGTGGAAACATCTCCGGGCCCAAATTGAAGTCTTGACCCAACGCCTCGAGGTCGTCGCGCGAGAGGCTCGGTTCAT
>CAZBOC010000033.1:0-15142 GCA_964493225.1 uncultured Caulobacterales bacterium
CCGAGGCGCGGGATCCTCACGGGTCCGCGTTCCCCCAATGACGCGTGTTGATGCCGGCGAGAAGAAGCCAGAACGCCACGACCAGTTCGAATAGGGCGCCCGGCAGGAAGAACAGCATGATGCTGTTCCTGATATCTGGGAAAAGTATGACCGATACGCCGACAATTCCGAGAATGGCGTAGGTCAGCACGCCCCAGGCTGAGAGCCACCGCGGAATAAAGCGCGACCGGAAAAACAGGCTGAAAAAGAGCGCGCCGCCAACCGCCATCGGAATCATAAGAAAGAAGATAGCTGCGCCGTGAACGTGACCAAACAGGCTCATGAGGCCGCCGCGCTCAGCATCTGAAAATGCGGTCAGGAGATCGCGGTTTGCGAGGGCGGCGAAGGCCGCGAATTTCAGCGTTATGAAGGCGGCGCCCATGGCGGCTTCAACGAGCCGGCAGAACGCGCCCACAATGGCGACGCCCGGGCTGACCGCTCGCAAGACCACAAACATGGCGGCGGCCGAGATGGCCACGAAAGTGTAAAGCACCGCTTCCGCTGCAAAAGCTGTCCTGAACAAGAACTCGACCTCAGCCGGCGGCGCCGCACCGTCCGCGAAGGCGCTGAACCCCGGGGCGGGGCCAAAGGTTATGTAATACCCTGCGGCGCTGTAGATAATGTAAGATAATCCCGCGATCCGGGCCATGCGCGTCGCAAAGTGTTGTGATCGGCTGAGTTGGGACATTGTGCTGCGACCTTCCATTGAGACATCATCAGTTCGCGCCTGTACCAGGCTGATTTCCCCCTTGCCATTTTCGAACAATCGAGCAGTTCGAGTGGCTGGCGTAGGGCACAAATTCACCGTCAAATCTCCAAATAGTCCGGACAATTGAGGGCCAACACAGCTCGCTCCTCCCGCAGACAGCTTCAATCGGCGCGGCGCACTTCGGCGCCGGTCGAGCGGCGGAAGCCGTAATAGCCGTGGAAGCGCCATTCTTCGGGGAACATGAGCACCTGTTTGATCCAGGCGACGTTCTGGACCTCACGGCGAGAAACAAGACAGCGCAGATTGTCGACGACGAGAACGTCGCCTCGCCGGAGCGTCACGGGCGCCGCCTGCGTTTCGCCGGCGCGCTTGATCGAGGCCAGAAAAACGGCGAATGCGCGCCCGATGTTCTTTTCCTTTTCCTGGGCGAGCTCGATCCAGTTCGTATAGTTCGGGTCCCAACGAAGCTGCCAGTCATATCGGTGAAGATCGTCGATGTTCTCCATCAGCTCCTCGCGCGTCGGCTGTTCGCCGACGATCCGCAGGACCGCGTCGCGTTTCGTGGCCGCCTCGCCGTCGTAATTGAGGCTCTTCAGATCCCACTTGTCGAACATTTCAAGTTCAGTGGTCGTCAGCATGAAGATCACGTCGGCGACGACCTGTTTCAGCCGGGCGCGCGCCGCCTCGTCTTCGCCGGCGCATTCGGGCTGCATGTCCTTGACGACTTTCGTCATCATGTCGAGCACGTCGCGAATGGCGACCACCATGATCGGCTGGCGCACCGGGTTTTCGACGCACACGAAGGCTCGGTACAGCGCCGCCTCGTTGCGCGAGGAGGGATTGCTCTCGGACGGCCAGCGCAGGTGCGGCGTGCCGGTTCTGAGCCGCAAGTGCAGGTCGCGCGAATCGAAAAGCGCGGTGAGCTGTTCGCTCTTTTGCGAATAGTAGTCGCGCCGCCAGCGCTCGCCGTCGGGCGTCTCGTCGCGCAATTCGCAGCCCAGGGCGTTGTAAAGAAGGCTGAGCTTGATGCCGTTGCGCAGGGTGCGCGCCTGGCGGAAGTAATCGCCGAAGGAGCCCCGGGGCGGCTCGGGCCGCGCCTTGCCGGCGAAGTTCGGGTCGTCGACGTCGGTCGGGCGGGGCGAGCGAAACCAGTCTGCGAGGTAAAGCAGGGCCGGTTTGCGCTCCACGAAACGTTCGACGACGACCGCGGCGGCCGGGTCAGCTGGATCGCGAAGCGCATCGATCGCCCGGACGAGCGACTTGCGAAAGACCCGTCGGCCCTCGCCGTTCATCTGATCGAAATTCTCAAGGATGCGGTTCGGCTCGAACCGCATGACGTGGTCGACTTTCTCAAGGAGTTCCGCGCGTCCCTCGCGTTTGCGTGAATATTTGCGCCGGTCGATCGCCCATGAGGCGACGAAATCGATCAGCCGTCCGCCGATCGCGCCGTAAAGCGACAGACCGACGAGAAACGCGAGCGCGGCGCCGCCGTAAAGCGTCGCCGGCAGAGAGGCCGTCTCGCCGAGCACGAGCGGCGGCAGCGCCGCGTCCAGCCGGCGGGTCAAGTCCGGCGCGAGAGACGCCGCGCCGATGAGCGCCGCGCCGGACGCGATGATCGTCCCGACGAGCACGAACCCGAGCAGGCTGTTCTCCAGACGGTTGATGTTACGGAATTCGGCCGTCCGCTCCATGAAGAGATTGTTGTAAAGACGCTTCGAGATCCTGATGATCGGACGCTGCTGAAACAGCGGGGCCGACGCCTTCAGGACATGCGGCTGTTGCGCTTGCGACATGGTGCGCGATCCCCTCCGGGCGCCGGCCGCCCCTCGCCGGACGACGCCGCTGAACTACGCTGGAAGCCTACCATAGAGGCGCGGGGCGTTAACCCTCTTTCAACACTCCGCATATGGGCCCCGGACCGCGATATGATCGCGCCGACATTGTCGACGATTGGTGCGAACGAGCGCCGGATTGAAGCCAGCCGTCCGGCTGAATTGGCGAGAAAAAGAGATTTCTCGCGTTCCTTCCGCCGAGATGCGGATTAAGAGCTTGCGAAATGACCTGATCTCGCGGAGGCGACGCTGCGCGTCGGCGGGGGCGGAAACAGAATCGTAAAGCGCCCTTCAACACAATTGTGAAGCCCAGCCTGGAAAGCGGCCCGCGGACGAGACAGACCGAAACGCTGGAAACGGGCTTGCAAAATTTCAGAATTTGCGCAAATGATGAATTAATGACTATCGCGCAAATGGAACGCGCCGCCGACGCTGTCAGCGGCTATATGAAACTCCTGGCCTGCCCGTCGCGGCTGATGGTTCTGTGTCAATTGGCTGACGGAGAGAAATCCGTCAGTGAGCTGTGCGATCTGGTGGGCATGAAGCCGCCGGCCATGTCGCAGCAACTGGCGCGCCTGCGTCGGGAAGATGTCCTCGCGGCCCGTCGCGACGCGCGGAGCGTCTACTACTCGATCGTCGATCCGAACATTTCAGCCATCATGGCGTTTCTCTACGAGACGTTCTGCGGACCGGAAGCGAGGCAAAGGCCGGCGACCAGAAGCCAATTGGAAAGAAGCAAAAGCCGTGCATGATTTCGTCCTCGCCTTGATCGGCGGCGGGATGATCGGCCTCGCCGCCGTCATTCTGATGGCCGCCGAAGGCCGCGTCATGGGCCTGAGCGGCATCGTGTCCTCGCTTTCAGCGGTTTTCGCGAACACGCCGAAAGCTGACCAGTCGTGGCGGTTCGTCTTCATGGCGGGCGTCGTCGCCGCGCCGATCCTCTCGACCGCGATGCTCGGCGACCGGCCAGCATTCAGTCTCAGCGCCGAACCGCCCCTTCTGATTATCTCTGGACTGATTGTCGGCTTCGGCGCCGTCATTGGCGACGGGTGCACGTCGGGCCATGGCGTATGCGGACTTGCACGCCTTTCCGGCCGCTCCATGGCCGCGACGGCGGTTTTCATGACGACCGCCATTGCGACCGTATTCATCGCAAACGCCATCACGGGAAGATAGGACATGCGCCATCTAGCGGTGTTTATCGCCGGCCTCCTCTTCAGCGCAGGTCTGACCGTCTCAGGCATGATCAACCCGGCGAAAGTGGTCGGCTTTCTCGATCTCTTCGGCGACTGGGATCCGAGCCTCGCCTTTGTGATGGCCGGCGCCGTCGCTGTGAATTTCATCGGCCATCGCCTCGTCACGAAGCGCAGCCGGCCGCTCTTCGCCGACAAATTCGCGATTCCGACCCGCCGTGAAATCGACGCCGAACTGATTATCGGCGCGAGCCTTTTCGGCGTTGGCTGGGGGCTGGTCGGACTTTGCCCCGGCCCGGCCGTGGCGGCGCTTGGCGTGTCGCCGGCGGCGGCTTCATTGTTCGTCGCCGCGATGCTGATCGGCATGGCGGCCGGGCGCGCGTTCAAGGCCCGTCGACGGTTCAGCCGGAAGGCCTTGTGAAGCATCAGGCGCCCCCGGATAGGCAGACGCCGCGTCGGCTTCCCGCTAATTGGTCCGCACCCGGATCCGCCGCTTGGTTCTACAGTGAGCGATACGCGCGAAACCCGGTTGGCGACGCCGTCCGAAGCCGGGTCCGTTCATCCCGGCGCCTTGGCGCCGAAAGGCTGGTCGCGACAGGCTGGCTCCCCGGGCGCAATTGGCGCAGGGTGCGGGACCATGAAATTCCTTGATCGCGCGAAAATCTACGTGCGCAGCGGGGCCGGCGGCAATGGCTGCCTCTCCTTCCGCCGTGAGAAGTACATTGAATTCGGCGGACCCGACGGCGGCGACGGCGGCGCGGGCGGCCACGTCTGGGCCGAGGCCGTGGACAACCTGAACACGCTGATCGATTTCCGCTACCAGCAACACTATCGCGCGAAAAACGGCCGGCCCGGCGAGGGCGCGAACCGCACCGGGGCCGGCGGCGCGGATTGCATCGTCAAGGTGCCGGTCGGCACGCAGATTTTCGAAGAGGACGAAGAAACCCTGATCGCCGACCTCGACGAGGCCGGCGAACGCGTGCTCCTCGCCAAGGGCGGAAATGGCGGTTTCGGCAACGCCCGTTTCAAGTCGTCGACAAACCAGGCTCCTCGGCGGGTCAATCCCGGCCAGCCCGCCGAAGAACGCACCGTCTGGCTGCGTCTCAAGCTGATCGCCGATTTCGGCCTCGTCGGGCTGCCCAATGCCGGAAAGTCGACCTTCCTGGCGGCGGTCTCGGCGGCCAAGCCCAAAATCGCCGATTATCCCTTTACGACGCTCTATCCGGGTCTCGGCGTGGTGCGCGTCGCGGAAGGCGAGAGCTTCGTTCTCGCGGACATCCCCGGCCTCATTGAGGGCGCCCATGAAGGCGCCGGCATCGGCGATCGCTTCCTTGGCCATGTGGAGCGCTGCGCCGGGCTGATCCACCTTGTCGACGGGACGCAGGACGACGTGGCCGACGCCTACCGCACCGTGCGCGGCGAGCTTGAGGCCTATGGCGCTGGGCTCGCGGACAAACCTGAAATCGCGTGCCTCAACAAGATCGACGCGCTGGGCGACGCACAGCGCGCTGAGAAGGCGGCGGCCCTAGAAGCCGCCTGCGGACAGCCCCCGCAGCTCGTCTCGGGCGTTTCCGGCGAAGGCGTCGGCGTACTCTTGCGCGCGGCGATGGACGTCGTCGCCGCCGCGCGTCGCATCGCGCTGGCCAAGCGCTCGCCGGACAGCAGCGGCTGGACGCCCTGAAATTTCATCGCCCCGCCAATGCCCGGCTTTGCGCCAGCGGGCCGGTCCGGTTAAACGGCCTGTGGAAAACTCGGCAAGCCGGGGAGAGCCCTTCGTGACGACAGTCCGCAAGCTTATCGTCGCGTTGATCGGCGCGATCCTTTCGGCGGCGAGCGCGACAATCGGCGCGAGCCCTCTGGGGCCGGCAGGCGACGCTCGCGCCGATCCATCAGCCGCAAAGGCGCAAGGGCGCGGCGTCCGGCCGGGGGCGTTGCTTGAATGCGGCGACGCCTCTTATTACGCCGACTCGCTCGCTGGCGATCGAACGGCGAGCGGCGAGCCCTATAATCCAGCCGAAAGGACGGCCGCCCACAAAACCCTCGCCTTCGGCGTGAAACTGCGCGTCGTCCGGCCTGACACCGGCGCGGGCGTCACTGTCACGGTTAATGACCGCGGCCCCTTTACGCCCGGACGAGTTATTGATCTCTCCCGCGCCGCCGCCTCGGAAATTGACATGGTCGAGGCCGGTGTTGCGGAAGTCTGCCTTTACGTCACGTCCTGACGGGCCCTTATGTAGGGGTTTGATCCCCCGGCCCCGGCGCCATATGGTCCGCCGCAATGACGAGCGCGCGCGACCCCTCGCAGGCGATCGGCCTCCTCGGAGGGTCGTTCAACCCCGCCCATGAAGGCCATCTCGGCATTTCTCTCGCGGCGCTGGCGAGACTTGGCCTCGACCGGGTTTGGTGGCTCGTGACGCCCGGGAACCCGCTGAAGGACCCGCGAGCCTACGCGCCCTATGAAGACCGGCTGGCGGCCGCGCGCCGCATCGCGAATGACCCGCGTATCGCGGTCTTGGATTTCGAAGCGCGCCGCAACCTTCAGTACACGGCTGACACGCTTGAAGCGCTCCGCAGCCGGCATCCGGCCCATCGCTTCGTCTGGCTCATGGGCGCGGACAGCCTGCGCGATTTTGACCAGTGGCGCGACTGGCGCAGGATCGCGCAAACGGTCCCGATCGCCGTCTTCAACCGGCCCGGCCTCGCCGACGCGGCCCTGCGTTCGGAGACCGCCCGCGCGCTCAAGGCGAACCGCATCGATGAAGCCGCCGCCGAAACGCTCGCCGACACGCCGCCGCCCGCCTGGGTCTTCATCACAGATACAGACATCCCCGTCTCGTCCACGGCCATTCGAAACGCCGCCCCAGCAAAAGGAAACCGCGCCGCCCCGTGACCGAACTTCATGCACCATACGGACCGCTCGCCTTCTACCTCGATCTCGAACCCGCCCTCGCCGACTTCCGCAGCGACGTCGCGGAAGGTCTGTCAAAGCCGCAAAAGTCTTTGTCGCCAATGTATTTTTACGATGCGCGCGGCTCGGCGATCTTTGAGAAGATCACCGAGCTTGACGCCTATTACCCCACGCGGACCGAACAACGCCTCATGGCGGACAATGCGAACGCAATCGCCGCCGCGGTCGGAGCCAATGCCGCAGTTCTGGAATACGGGTCGGGGTCGTCGGCAAAAATCCGCCGGCTGCTCGGCATGCTGAAGGACCCGCTCGCCTATGTGGCGATGGACATCTCCTGCGATCACCTGCTGCGCTCCATGTCGGATTTCGCCGACGACGTGTCGCCATTCCCCGTCGGCGCGGTCTGCGCGGATTTCAACGATCCGGTCGCCCTGCCGGAGGACGCCCTCCCGACGCCTGAGAAATGGCTCGGCTATTTCCCCGGATCGACTCTCGGCAACTTCACCCCGGAGGCTGCGGGCGCGTTCCTGTCGCGCGCGAGCGACACCCTCGGCGATGGCGCGCTGTTTCTTCTCGGCATTGATCTGTACAAGGATGAAAAAACGCTGCTGCAGGCCTATGACGACCCCGAAGGCGTGACGGCGGCGTTCAATCTGAACCTCCTCGCGCGCATGAAGCGCGAACTCGGCGCCGATCTCCGCCTTGAGGACTTTGAACATCTGGCGGTGTTCAACGCCGAGGCCGCGCGGATCGAAATGCATCTGAAGGCCGTCCGCGAAACCGAAATCTGCCTCGGCGAGGCGACCTTTCCCTTCGCCGCCGGCGAGACGCTCCACACGGAAAACTCCTACAAGTACTCGCTGGAACGACTGCGCGCGCTCGTCGCCCGGACGCCCTGGCGGATGCGCGAGATCTGGTCAGACGACCGGGACTGGTTCGCGGCGTGCCTTTTGAGCAACATTTAAAGGCTTTGAAACCCTTGGAGCCGATCATCAACGGGTTTACATTGATGTCGCGGGCCATCGCCCGCGTTTTGATGGAGGACGGAACTGGCCCCACAGCCTGGTTCAGCGGCGACCCTCAAAGCCGCACTTCATGTCGTTTCCGGAACGCAGCGCGACGGCTCCGGTGAAACTGGCGGCGGCAATCCCTTGACGGCGTCGACGCCAGTTGGCGACATGCCCCCGGAAGAGCGCTCCGAAGCAGCGCTCGCGCTCATCTTGAAAGAACTGGACGACGACAAGGCCGAGGATGTCGTGACCATAGACCTCGCCGGAAAGTCCGATATCGCCGACGCGATGGTGGTCGCTTCCGGGCGATCCCAGCGCCATGTCGGGGCCATGGCCGACAAGCTCCTGCGCCGGCTCAAGGACGAGGGCTTCGGCACGGCCAAGGCGGAAGGCCTGACGGCCTGCGACTGGGTCCTCCTCGACGCGGGCGACGTGATCGTCCACATTTTCCGACCGGAAGTGCGCAGCTTTTACAATCTCGAGCGGATCTGGTCGGAGGCCGCCCACGCGCCGGTCAAGGCCGACGCCTGAGGCGGCGGGGCGCTGAGGGATGCGCCTTACGCTTTGCGCGGTTGGCCGCATGAAAAGCGGTCCGGAAGCGGACCTCTTCCAGGATTACGCGTCTCGCGTGCGCGCCTCGGGCCCGCCGATCGGTCTGACCGCCTTCGAGATTCGCGAAGTCGACCCCGCGCGCCACGAAAAACCCGCCGGTCGCAAGAAGCTTGAAGCCGGGGCATTGCTGGCCGCAGCGCCCGACAAGGCGATCCTGATCGCACTTGACGAACGCGGCCGGGCCTACCGATCCGTGCAGTTCGCCGACAAGATCGCGCGCTGGCGGGACGAGGGCGCGCGCGACGCCTGTTTCGTCATCGGCGGGCCGGACGGCCACGGCCCTGATATTGCCGACGCGGCCCATGCGACCATTGCGTTCGGGCCGGCGACATGGCCCCATATGATGGTGAGAATCATGCTTTGCGAACAGATCTATCGCGCCATCGCCATCCTGTCGGGGCGACCCTATCACCGGGCCTGACGCATGACGCCGTCGCCGCGCGCCATTTTCGCCGTCGCCATGGCCGCCCTTCAGGCCGGCGCCGTGGCGCGCGCGCAGGACGCGGTGGCGAAGCCGGCGCAGGATCTGGAGGCGATCGAACAGGCGCTGATCGAAAAGGCGGCCGAAGAATCGCGTCTCAAGAACGAGGCCGCCGAACACGAACGCGACCTCGCCGAACTGCGTTACCGCATGATCGAGACCGCGAACGCGCTCCAGGAGGCGGAACAGTCCATCACCGAAATCAGCGCCGAAATCGACGCGCTCGAGGCCGAGGAAAAGGAGATCGCCGCGTCGCTTGAAAAAGAGCAGGCCCGTCTCGGCGACGTCCTGGCGGCGCTGCTGTCGGTTGAGCGTTCAAGCCCGCATGCGCTTCTCGTTTCTCCCGACGACGCCAATCGCGCGGCGCGCATCGCCATGCTGCTTGCGGACGCCGCGCCGGAGCTCGAACGCAAGGCGGCGGCGTTGCGCGCCGCGATCGATCGCCTTGAAGCGGTCAGCGCCGATCTCGCCGCGGAACGCCAGCGCTTCCGAGACGCCAATGCCGAGATCGCGGCGCGTCGGGACGTTCTGACGGGTCTCGTCTCGCAGAAAGAGCGTGAACGCGATGTCGCCGCGCGCCTCGCCGCCGCCGCGCAGCGCGAGACTGCCGCGCTCGCCGCGAGGGCGACGTCGCTCCGCGGCATTCTGAGGCGACTGGAGAGATTCGCCCGCGCCATTACGCCCCGGGTCAAACCGCCGCGCGAGGCGATCAACGCCAGCGCGCCCTCCCGCAAACCGCCAAGAACACCGCCGGTCTTTTCGCCGTCAAAATCATTTGCGAGCGCTCGCGGCGCCTTGCGCTCGCCCGTGGCCGGCCGTCTCGTGGGAAAATACCGCGAACGCCGTCCGGAGGGAGGGCGTTTCGACGGCCTGCGTTTTTCGACGGCCGATAATGCGATTGTGACCGCCCCGTTCCAGGCGGACGTCGCCTTCGCCCGGTCCTGGGACCCCATCGGCAATCTCATCGTCTTGGACGTCGGCGAAGGCTACCATATACTGTTTATGGGAGTTGGCGCCTTCCTTGTTGAAGAGGGCCAGGAGGTCGCCGCCGGCGAGCCGCTTGGGACGATGGAGGGCGAAAACGCCCGCTTGGATCTGGAGATCAGACAAAACGGGGAACCCGTTAACCCCGCATTGTGGCTCTCCGGGAATGGTGAAAACGGAAAAGCCTTCTAGGTCGACGCAGGAAGAACAGGATCAAGGTGCATCAGATGAACAGAAAATCGACGGCGAACCGCCCTTCCGCGCGCTCGCGCAACGCCAATCCTTCGCCCTGGCGCACCCGGCCGGGCGCGATGCTGGGCGCGGCGGCCTGCGGGGCGGTGTTTTCTGCGGCGCTTTTGAGCGCCGGCTTCGCACGCCCGTCGATTTCCGCCGACACATTTCGCCAGCTTGATCTCTTCGGCGAGGTCTTCGAGCAGGTGCACGAGAATTACGTCAGCGAGCCGGATGACGCCGACCTCATCAAGGGCGCGATCAACGGCATGCTGTCCGAGCTCGACCCGCATTCGAACTATCTCGACGCAAGCGACTTCACGCGCATGCAGGAGCAGACGCGCGGCAGTTTCGCCGGCCTCGGCATCCAGGTCGTGATGGACAATGAGGGGCCGGACCAGGGCTTCGTCAAAATCGTCGCGCCCATCGACGAGACGCCGGCGGCCCGGGCGGGACTTCAGACCAACGACCTCATCATCGCCATCAACGGCGACGACGTCATGGGCAAGACCCTTGATGAGGCGATCATGGAACTGAAGGGGCCCAAGGGCACGAAGGTCGACATCACGGTGTTGCGCGACCGCAATGCGGAGCCCTTCGACCTGACGATCGTCCGCGACATCATCAAGCAGAACCCGATCGTCTCGCGCATCGAGGACGACTTCGGCTATCTGCGCATCCGCAGCTTCTCCGAACCGACGGAGCGCAATCTCGTCAAGGAAATCAAGAAACTCGAAAAGGAAATCCCCGGCGGTCCGCAGGGCTATGTTCTCGATCTGCGCAACAATCCGGGCGGTCTCCTCGACCAGGCGGTGGGCGTCGCCGATCTTTTCCTCGAAGGCGGCGAAATCGTCTCGACGCGCGGACGCAGTCCCAAGGACACGCTGCGGGAGATGGGTTCGGCCGGCGACATCACGAAGGGCCGGCCCGTCATCGTCCTCATCAACGGCGGATCCGCTTCCGCCTCCGAGATCGTCGCAGGGGCCCTTCAGGACCGCAATCGCGCGCTGCTTCTGGGGACGAAATCCTTCGGAAAGGGCAGCGTCCAGACGGTGATCCCGCTGCAGAACGGACTTCAGGGAGCGTTGCGTCTGACGACGGCGCGCTACTTCACGCCCTCGGGCCGGTCGATCCAGGCCCTCGGGATCGAGCCCGACATCGCCATGCCGGTGCTCTATCCAGGCCAGGAGGAACCCGCTGAGCGGCCCAGCGAGCGCGACCTGAGAGGCGCGCTCGACGCCGACAAGTTCAAGAGCGACGAGGACGAGGACGAGGTCGAAGCCGCCGACATCCAGGCCGAAAGTCTTGACGCAGCAGCTGACGGCAAGGCCGAAACCGAGCCCGCCGTGGAACCTGTCAAGTGCGGCTACAAAGAAGACGGCGAGACTTTCAGGGACTGCCAGCTGGAACGCGCGATTGAAATCCTCGCGGACACGACCGCCTACCGCCAGGCGCTCGCCGACGCTGGCGCGGCCCGGCAATAGGACCGGCGCGCCCCCCGCGGCGCTGGCCGCTGCGGGGCGGCCTCCGGCTGTCGGGGCTTCGCCCTCCTGTAAACCGCCCGTCGCCCGGGCGGTTTTTTTTCGTCCGCAGCGCCGTGTTACCGATCCGTTAACCGTGTGCGGAATATTCTGCCTGCGAGATTAAGCATCGCCGCACGAGCGTTTCCCGCCTGCCATGAAAAACCGACGCCGCTTCCGCCGCCCCGTACTCTCAAGGCTCGCCCTCGCCTGGGCCTTCTTCGCCGGCCTCGGGACGGTTTTCGCAGGCTATGCGGCGCTTTACGGCGAGGGGGCGGCCGGTGACGCCGTCGCGCTCCCGGTCGACGCCGAGATTGCGCGCTTCGCTCCGGCGACGGCGGTCGACGCCGACCGGCCGGCGCTCCGGGCTGCGACGCCCGCCAACCTCGCCTCGGCAGCAACCCCCGCGGGCGCGCGCCTTGTCGGAGAAGCAAGCGGACCGGGGGCGGGCGACGACCCTTCCGAAACAGGCGACGGCGCCGGCGACATGGCGGCGACCGACGATGTCTACGCCGCTCTCCCGACGCTCGTAAGCGCTGCGGAACTCGGCTCCGGCGGAGCGACCGACGGCGCGCTTGCCGCAGACGCCGTCGTCATCACCGTCGACGGCGCGCCGGCACGCGCGCCCGGCGAGCGTCTCGCCCCTGCGGCGGACCTGCCGCCGCCGCCGGGCCCGCCCGTTGCAGGGCCCAAAAGGGCGCTATTGAAAAAGACAGCGCACGGGGAGGTTCCGAGGATCGGAAAGGGCGGAGAACGAGCGTCGCGCGCCTACGCGAAACCGTTTGAGGGACCGCAAGACAGTCCATTGGTGGCGATCGTCCTCGGCGGTCTCGGGCTCAACGCCGCGCTCACCGAACGCGCGATCGATGAATTGCCCCCGACGGTCACGCTGGCCTTCGCGCCCTATGCGAAAAACCTCGACTTCTGGATCGCCAAGGCCCGAGCGGACGGGCACGAGACGGTGCTTGAACTGCCGATGGAGCCCCATGGCCCGGGCGCCGAAGCCCTCGGACCCGCCGCTCTGCTGACAAGCCGGACGCCGGCGGAGAACCTTGAACGCCTCGAATGGCTGCTGGCGCGCTTCAAAGGGTATTTCGCCGTGACGAATTACCTCGGCGGCCGTTTCGCCGCGGACCCGGACGCCATGGAACCGGTGCTCGACCGCCTCGCCGCCGCCGGCGTCGGCTATATCGACGATACGGGCGCGGTCGCCCTCAGGCGCGCCCCCGGCGAATGGGTCCAGACCGACCGCGTGATTTCCGCAGGCGGGGGCGATGACGCCGCCTCGGTCAGGCGCGATCTCGAAGCGCTTGAACGGATCGCAGAGCGCGACGGCGACGCGCTTGGCAAGGCCTTCGCCTATGACGGAGCCATCGACGAGATCGCCTCCAGGACGAAGGGGCTCCCGGAGCGGGGGCTCGTCGCCGCGCCGGCCTCGGCGGTCTTGCACGGGCGGGCCGCGGCTATGTAGGTCTTGCGACGAACGCGGCGCGAAAGGTCCCCATGAAAATCGAAACCGTACTGGAGCGCTACCGGCCCAATGTCGGCGTCGTTCTCTTCAACGCGCGCGCAGAAGTCTGGTTCGGCCGCCGGATCTCGGACTTCGCCGATCTCGGCGAAGGTCCGGACGGCTGGCGATGGCAATTTCCGCAAGGCGGCGTCGACGACGGCGAGGACTTCGTCTCGGCGGCTTTCCGTGAGCTGAAGGAGGAGACCGGCGTAACGTCCGCGCGCCTCCTCGCGATGACGCCGGGCTGGCTGCCTTACGATTTTCCTCCGGGTTACAAGAAAAAGAACTGGAAGGGACAACGCCAGAAATACGCCGTGATGATCTTCGAGGGCGACGAGGCCGAAATCGATCTTGAAGCGGACGACCACCAGGAATTCGACGACTGGCGCTGGGGCGAACTCGAAGAGGCGCCTGGCCTCATCGTGCCGTTCAAGCGCCATATCTATGACGAGCTCGTGGAAAGCCTCGCGCCGCTCAGGGATTATTTGCGCGCAGGCTGTTGATCCGCGGCCAGCGGGATCATCACTTCGTTCCGGCGTAGGAAAGGCGGCGTGAAGGGCGCATTGTAATAGGCGAATTCGGGCGCGCCCGAGGGCGCATGGGAAGTCGTGGCGAGCGCCGCCTCGAGCTCGGCCCTGTGCTTTTCGAAATTGCGGTCGGTGAGCCGGCCGGAGAATCGAATTGCGGCGACGCGGCGCGGTCCGGTCTCTACGATCCGCACCCGCGCGTCATTGGGGAGGGGCAGGGTCTCGAGCGCGTATTCAGACGGCATGATAAACGCGACGATCCAGTCTCCGCCCGCCTCCATTGTTTGCGTGACCGGGGCCGTCATGGCGATCTTTTCAGAGCGCGCCTGCGTCACCGGGGCCGTCATGGCGATTTTGTCCTGAGACTGATTATTACCGAAAATATAGTCCGCAAGGATGCGAAACCCCGCGCTGACCGCCTTCTCCCGATCGCCGGCGACGGTCGTCTGCGCCAGAATGAGCGACGGATACTCCCGAATTTCCATGCCGTCGCCGATCTCCTCGACCACGACGTAGTCAGGTTTTTCAACCGCCAAAGCCGCCTCCGTCACGCCGGCTCCGACGGCGAGGATAACAATCGCGCAGGTCAAAGCGCGCAAAGGCAAAGCCGAGCCCATGGGCTTCGTCTCCATCCATGTCGCAGGGGGTACGCGCTGAAACGCGCATGCGGATCGCTCCGGCGCCCCGCGGGTCGAAAGGCGCGCCGAAGGGGCGGGGGCGACGGCCTTTTCCCGGCTTCGCAGCGGGACTGGGAGCCCTGAGCGAGCGCTCAGATGGCCGCCTGGATCTCCTTCAGATGCGCGAGCTCGATTTCCGCATTCCGGCGCGTTTCCGGGAGCGTGTCGGCGTCGGCGAGGTCCTGTTCGCAGTCCTTGATCCGCAGGAGAATGTCCGCACGGTCGAGTTCTTTCACCGGGATCGCCTCTTCGGCGAGGATCGTCAGTCCGGCCGGGGTCACCTCCGCGAAGCCGCCGCGTACGAAGACGCGCGTTTCATCGGCGCCCTGGCGGTAGACCACGACGCCCGGCGAGAGAACGGTCATGAAGGGCGCGTGATTCGCCATCACGCCGAAAACGCCTTCGACCCCCGGCGCCTCGACCATATCCACGTCGAGCGAAGCAAGCGCGCGCTCCGGCGACACGAGTGAGAAGTGGAGTTTGTCCGACATCCTGTCTTTCCGTTTGGGTTCCGCCTACTGCAAGAAACGCGCGTCGGCTCCGGTGAACATGCCGGCCGCGGCCAGAACAGTCCGCATAATGGAGATGCGCCCGAAAATCCCTTCGGCGCCGCTAAGGCCTCTTTTCCCGCCGTGTTCTGGCATGGTGCAGCGACGCCTTCGACCGCGCTACGCCGCCTCGGCCGCAAGCTTGCCGGCCTTTTCCATCGCCTCGTCCATGGTGCCGACCAGGTAGAAGGCCGCTTCCGGCAGGTGATCGTAGTCGCCGGCGACGAGGCCCTTGAAGCCCTTGATAGTCGCATCGAGCGGGACCTGAACGCCGGGCGAACCGGTGAAGACCTCCGCGACGTCGAAGGGTTGCGACAGGAAGCGCTCGACTTTGCGCGCGCGGGCGACGACGAGTTTGTCT
>CAZBOC010000034.1:0-15050 GCA_964493225.1 uncultured Caulobacterales bacterium
GGCGAGCTCGAAGGTCGTCTTTTTCGTCCCGGGTGTCGGGATCGGCGGGCAATTCTTCGCCGAGGGCGCGCGGTTCGAAAACGAAGGCGGCGACGCCCTCAACCTCCAGGGCGCCAGCGTCAAGAACGCCGTGTTCCTCAACGACGCGACCGCGAAGGGCTGCGTCTACGCCCCGGGCCTCGCCACGGAAGGGCAATTCTCCGCCAATGGCGCGCGGTTAGAAAACGAACGCGGCGACGCCCTCGACCTCCAGGGCGCCAGCGTCAAGGGCGGCGTGTTCCTTCGGGCATCGGATAAAGGCCCTGCGACCTTTGAGGGAACGGTTGATCTCAACAATTCGACCCTGGGTAATTTCAAGGCTGAAGGCGCGCAGTTTGACGGCGGAGACGGCGGAGACGGCGGAGACGGCGGAGACGGCGGAGACGGCGGAGACGGCGGATCGGCGGGCCTCGCCATTTGCCTCTTCCGGGCGCGGATCCTGAACGACGCCTGGCTCGACGGCGCGACGATCAACGGGACGATCGACGCCTCCGCCGCCACTTTCAGCAGCGAATTGCGTCTCAACGGCCTGAAGCCCGTTTACGGAAAAGGGAAACTCAAGCTCGATCTACGGAACGCGCAGATTGACGGCGTGCTGACCAGCGAAGGCCTCGCCCGCAATGCGGGAGGCGCCCGCCCCGCGAAGTTCGACCTCCGCGGCGCCCATATCGCCCGCATCGTCGATGAAATCCCCAACGCCCACGACGCTCCGTATACGCACGACAAACCCTGACTCCTGACCGACGAGGACAGGGACAGGCGACGCGAACGCCGCCGATTCGTGCGCGAGAAAGAACGGCGCTTAGGGACTAGGGCGCCCTTCGACGGCTGGGCCGACGAAGTCGTCTTTGACCGGACGACCTATGGCTCGATCGCCATCAACCGAAAGAAGGGTGCGAAAAACTCAGACGCCGCGGCCGTCGCCAAACGGCGCATCAACTGGCTCCTGCGGGAATATTCGGGCGGCAAGCCCCCCAAAGGTGAATTCAACCCGCAACCCTTTGAACAGCTCGCCAAGACCCTGCGCGCGCAAGGCGAAGGCGAGGCCGCGAACCGCGTCTCCGCCCGCCGCCAGCGGCTTGAGCGTCAGTGCTCGAACAAACGCGTCAGCGGGGGGCTCAGCCTGCTCCTTGATTTCACCTCCCGCTACGGCTACGCCCCGGCGCGCGCGATCTACTGTTTCCTCGGCTACTGGCTCGTCGGCGGGTTCCTCGCGCTCATCCGTGATGCAACATTCAAAGGACCAAAAGGGCAAGGCGGCTTCGAACCGGAACTCGCCGACGGCGTCGGCCAGTCGCCGAGCAACTTCGAACCCTTCATCTACGCCCTCGACCTGATCACGCCCTTCGTCGAATTCGGCCAGGCGGAGAATTTCCGGATCGTCCTCCACTGCTTTGACGGCCTTAGCCTGCCGTTTTTTCAGGACCGCGCCTGGTGCCAGGCGCTTGAATGGGCTCAGGGCGGATATTCCGTCTTCGGCTATATCCTCTCTTCCATCCTCGTTCTGACCCTCACCGGCGTCCTGCGCCGCGACTGACGCGCCGGCAAGGACGTGACCTATGTGGAGTTGCCCAAAGGCGATCATTATCTGAGCCTTTATGCGAACAGGCTCCGGTTTCTGAAAGAGACGGAGGCCTTTCTGGCGCCCTGCCTCGGGGCTCCAGGGTGACGCTGGCGAGCGTGCCCCGCGTTTGACAACGCAAGAGCGCGCCTTCCCGCGAAGGACCGCCGCGAGGGCGGCCCCGCTCGTCACGCCCCGGGGCGCGCTTGCCGATAAACGTCTTTCCCATTTGCGCCGCCGTCCGGGCGAACGCGCGCCTTTTCGGGAAAGCGCAGGCGTGACGGTTACGCGCCGCGGCCGCGCGCTCTTTATTCCGTCGCCGGATTTTTCAGCTTGAGGACGCTGACGCGCGGGCTGTAGAGATATCCGCCGTCCGTCGCCGCGGCGAAGATGACGCCGCCGAGATCCGCTCCGCCGGGAACGCTCGCCGAGGCGTCGAGTTCTCCGCGGTCGTTCGTCTCAGATCCCCCGATCAACCGCAGCGAGCGGCGGTTCGCGCCGCTATAGAGGCTGACCGCGGCGCGCGGCGGCAGGCCGCTGGCCGTCAGGCGCACCTCGCCGCCGGGCTTCGCCGACGTCGCGCTGACATTGAGAATGCTCGGCGCCGCTTCTTCTTCCGCATGGACCGCCGCCTTCGCGCGCGGCGCCAGGACCGCGACCTCGATGCGGCGCGGCACGGGCAGACGGATCGCCGCGCCGGCCGGGGCGGGACGGCGCCAGTCGATCCCCGGGTTCAGATTCGCGACCGCAGCCGCCGAAACCCGATGGCGCACGGCGATCGAGGCGAGCGTATCGCCGGCTTCGGCGTGATAAATCGCCGGCGCCGCGGTCAGGGGGCTGAGCGGCAGTTCGTCGACGCCGCGCGAGACGAGATTGAAATCAGCCTCGAAAACGCCCTCGGGACTGACCGTGTTGGTGTGGGGAATGGTGATCTCCGCGCCTTCGAAGACGTGGGTCGACCCATTCAGCGATGGGTTGTGCTCGGACAGAACGTAGAGCGAGACGTCGCACAATTCGGCGATGTCCCAGAGCGTTTCGCCGCGCTCAGATAGAATCTTGCTTTCGCATGCGCCGTCCAGCGCTTCGGCGTGCGAGCCGCGGTAAAGCCGGTGGGCGAGCCGGGCGCCCTCGACGCCGCGGAACGCCGCGCGCTCCATCATTTTAGCTTCTTCCGGGCTGACTTCGGACCCGTAAATCGCCTCAAGGTGGTTCCCCTGATAGAGCCGGTCTCCGGGCGCGTAGCCGGCCCCGGCGGCGCTCGATAGCCCGCCGCCGGCGGCGCCGTAACCCGTTCCCGTGGTCTCGCAGCCGGCCGCCGCAGCGCAGGCGAACGCCGCCGCGATCCCGCCAGCCAGTTTCAGTCCCTTGTTTTTCATCGCTATTTTCCCCGCGAGAGCGACTTCGGCGCGATCCGCGTCACCAGATTAGCCAAATCAGGCCGCCATTGCTAGAAATCCTTGGAGAAACCGCGACCAACGGGGTAAACGGGGTAAGCGGCGGTGAGGGGTGCGGCATGCGGGGACTTTCCAGATTATTCTGCGTCTGGCTGATCGGCCTGTCGGCGGCGGCGTTCGCGGGCGCGGCGGGAGGCGACGCGGGCGCGCAGCCGCCGCAAACGCCGGATCCGCTCGACGGCGATCCCATCATCACGCCGCCGACGAGCGAGACCGCCGGTCCGCCGATCCTGACAGAGGGCGGCGCGCCGGGCGTTGATCGCGGCGCGCCGGAACCCGACATCTTCGAGCGGGACGAATACAAGCTGACGCCGGTCGTGTGCCCTTTCAAAGGCGAGATCGACTACGACGATGAAAACCTGTCCTGCCGGCTCCTCGAAGTCCCCGAGAACCGCGAAAAAAAGCGCGGCCGGAAAATTGAACTGCACGTCGTCAAACTGCACGCGCGCAAGCCTGAAAATTGGGATGCGGACAAAAAGGGCGACTGGGTCAAACGCGACGACCCCGTGATCTACTTCACGGGCGGTCCCGGCGCGAAAGCGGCGAACTACGTGGAACGCTTCAGGGACCACGGCGTCCGGGACGTGCGCGACCTCTATATTCTCGAACAGCGCGGCATCGGATTTTCCGGCGACTACTGTCCGCTCTACGCTGGACGCAATCGCGCCGACCGGAACGTCGATACGAAGATGAAGGCGGAAGACGCCGAGCTTGCCGCGATCGAGGACTGTTTCGCGAAGGCGCGCGCCAACAGGGTCGACCTTTCAGCCTATTCCACCATTGAAAATGCCAGGGACGCGCGCGCCCTGCGCATGGCGCTCGGCTATGACCAGTGGAACGTTTGGGGGATCTCCTACGGTTCGATCCTCGGCCAGGCCTATCTGAAGGAGGATCCGGCAGGCGTGCGCGCCGCCGTCATCGACGCCATCGTGCCGCTTTACCCGGGCGCGACGCTTCACAACACGACGAAATACTATGCGAGGGACCTCGATCTCCTCGCGGAGGCCTGCGACGCGAACGCGACCTGCGCGAAGCATTTCAGCGATTTCCGCGAGCGCCTGAAGGCCGGCGTCGAGGCTGTCGCGGCCGAGCCCCTCGCCGTTGAGGCGATCGACATGGAGACCAATCCCTCCGGAACCGCCTATATATTCGAGGATCTCGTCGGCGGGGCCGCTTTCGGGCTTCTTTACGAACAGGACAATTACGCCTCGCTGCCCGCCTTCATCGACGCGCTCATGAACGCCGTCGAGCGCCGCGAGGCGGAGCAATTCCGCATCCTGTCAGCCGGCTCCAGCCCTATCGGCGGCTCAAGCGAGGGGATGTTCAACGCCATCGCCTGCAATGACGGCTGGATCGAAAAATCGGCGACCGCCTCGCTCGAAGACATGGCGGCCTATCCAACGCTTTCAAAAGTGCTCGTCGGCGCCCTGACGAGCCCGCCTCGCCTCGTCGAAGAGCACGCGCGAATCTGCCGCCGATATACGGGCGGCCCGCGCGACGCGGCCGACTACGTGCCCGTCAGGACCGATATCCGCACCCTGATCGTCGAAGGCGAGATGGATCCCATCACGCCGCCGCCGCTCGCCAGAGAGATCCTTCCGGGTTTCGCCAACGGGACCTATGTCGAGTTCCCTTACGCCGGACACGGACCGACGCGCTCGGTCGAATGCGCCGGAGATTTTCTGACGAAGTTTTACGACGCCCCCGAAGGCGAGCTCGACTTATCCTGTCCGGAAAGCATGGAGGCGCCGGACTTCATCGGCCCCCTGATGGAAACGAGCGCCGTCGCGCGGATCGGCGCCCTTGCGCTTGACGAGCCGAAAAAGCTCCTCGCGCCGGGTCTGTGGGCCGTGCTCAGCGCTTTCGCGCTAGTGATCGCGGCGTTGGTCTACAACATTGCGCCGGTGGCGCGGCTGATCAACGGCAACCAGGCGCTGCCAACGGGCGGCGCGCGGGTGCTCGCCTGGGCCACATCCGTCGTCGGCGTCGTCGCGATCGGCGGGCTCGGCTACGCCGCCTATGCGACGTCTGAGGCGAATGAATTCCTCCTCTTCCTCGGGCTCCTCGGCTGGGCGCGCTGGTTCGCGCTCGCCGGTCTGGTCGCCGGTCCTCTGGGTCTCGCGCTTTTGCTACTGACGATGCGTGCGCGCATCCGCGAGCCGCTGCCGATCGGCGTCCTCCTGGGCCTCGTCCTGACGGCCTTCGGAGCGATCGGGCTTTCGACATTCCTCATCGCCTGGGGACCGACGCCTTTCTGACCCGCGCGGAAGTCCGGAGCCGGGACGCGGCTTAACCGTATTTAAGTTGCGCCAGCAAAGCCCGCCGAACAGCATGGGCGCGAGGAAAGGGTCTCCGGGCCGTCAGGCATCAATTCCGGTCCGGACGCCGGCGCGGCTTCCGCCCCCAAACCCCTGAAGCCGCTCCGTCTTTACCGGCGTGAAGGCGACGCCCCTTTGCGCCGGTTTTTTCCGGATCCGCGCCGCCAAACATCAACAGGATTGCATCAACGGGGATCGGATTGACCGGATCGCTTCCGCCTCTCCGCCCGGTCCGCGTCGGCGCCCAAGGCGCTCATGCGACCGCGAGCGCGGTCGTCGTCAAGACGTTCGCACCGGAAAAAACTGTCGCGGGCGTTCCCGCCCGCCGCGTCGGAATGGACGAGCGCCATGCGCCGCCCGTCCATTTTGGCTGACGCGGTGGGGATGCCCGCCGCGCGCAAGCGGCCGCCGGCGCCGTCGTCATCCCTGAGCCCGGTCGAACCGGTCTCGGTTCATCACCGCCGTCCACGCATCCACGAAGTCTTCGACGAAAACGGCCTCGGCGTCTTCATAGGCGTAGGTCTCGGCTATCGCGCGCAGCTCCGCATTGGAGCCGAATACGAGATCGACCTCCGTCGCCGTCCACCTCACCTCGCCGCTTTCGCGGTCGCGTCCCTCAAAGACGCCTGCGCCGGTCGCCGGCGCCCATTCGGTCTCCATGCCGAGGAGATTGACGAAGAAGTCGTTTGACAGAACGCCCGGCCGGTCGGTGAATACGCCGTGGCGCGCGCCGCCGGAATTGGCGTCAAGGGCGCGCATGCCCCCGACAAGGACCGTCATTTCCGGCGCCGTCAGGCCCAGCATGTCCGCCTTGTCGACGAGCCCTTCGGCGGGCGAGCCGCTATAGCCTTCGCCGCTCCAGTAATTGCGGAAACCGTCCGCATGCGGCTCGAGCACGGCGAAGGACTGAACGTCGGTCTGTTCCGCCGAAGCGTCGGCGCGGCCCGGCGCGAAGGGAACCGTCACGTCGTGGCCGGCGTCCTTCGCCGCCCTTTCGATCGCCGCCCCGCCGCCGAGGACGATCAGGTCGGCGAGCGAAACGCGCGTTCCGTCCGTCTGCGCACCATTGAATTGCAGCTGGATCTCCTCAAGAGCGGCGAGCACTTTGGCGAGTTCCGCCGGGTCGTTCGCGGCCCAGTCGTTCTGGGGGGCGAGACGGACGCGCGCGCCGTTCGCCCCGCCGCGCATGTCGGTGTCGCGGTAGGTCGAGGCGGAGGCCCACGCCGCGCGCACCAGTTCAGACACGGAAAGACCGGCGCCGAGGATCTCGCCCTTCAGGGCGGCGATGTCGTCGGCGTCGATCAGCTTGTGGTCGACCTCGGGTATCGGATCCTGCCAGATCAGGGCCTCGTCGGGGACTTCGGAGCCGAGATAGCGCGCGCGCGGGCCCATATCCCGATGGGTCAGCTTGAACCAGGCCTTGGCGAAGGCGCGTTCGAATTCCTCCGGGTTCTCCAGAAAACGCTCCGAGATCTCGCGGTAAGCGGGATCCTCTTTCAGGGCGAGGTCGGTCGTCATCATGATCGGCGCGTGGAATGTCTCCGGATCGTGGGCGTCCGGAACGATCTCGGCCGCGGACTCGTCCGTCGGGATCCACTGCACCGCGCCGGCCGGGCTGCGCGTCTGTTTCCAGTCGTACTGGAATAGGTTCGTCAGATAGAGATGAGTCCACTCCGCGGGGCTCGACGTCCATGCGCCTTCAAGCCCGCTGGTGATCGTATCGCCGCCCGCGCCGGTCCCGCAATTGTTCTTCCAGCCGAGACCCTGGGCCTCCACTCCGGCGGCCGCGGGCTCGGCTTCGAGGCATTTGTCGGGCTTGTGGGCGCCGTGGGCCTTCCCGAAGGTGTGCCCGCCGGCGATCAGGGCGACCGTCTCCTCGTCGTTCATCGCCATCCGCGCGAAGGTGTCGCGGACGTCTTTCGCCGCGGCGACGGGATCGGGTTCGCCGTTCGGCCCTTCCGGATTAACATAGATGAGGCCCATCTGAACCGCGGCCAGCGGCTTTTGGAGATCCCTGTCGCCGCTGTAGCGCTCATCGGCGAGAAACTCGTTTTCCGGGCCCCAGTAAACGAGGTCCGGCTCGAAGGCGTCGACGCGCCCGCCGGCGAAGCCGTAGGTTTCGAAGCCCATGGTCTCCAGTGCGACGTTCCCGGTGAGGATCATGAGATCCGCCCAGGAAATGCTGCGGCCGTACTTCTGTTTGACCGGCCAGAGCAGACGGCGCGCCTTGTCGAGGTTGGCGTTGTCGGGCCAGCTGGCCAGCGGCTCGAAGCGCTGTTGTCCGGCGGCGGCGCCGCCGCGCCCGTCGAAGGTGCGGTAGGTCCCGGCGCTGTGCCAGGCCATGCGAATGAATAAAGGTCCGTAATGCCCGTAATCAGCGGGCCACCAGTCCTGAGACTCGGTCATCAGCGCGGCGATATCGGCCTTGACGGCCGCGAGGTCGAGCTTCGCGAAGGCCTTGGCGTAATCGAAATCATCCCCCATCGGATCATGGCTCGCCGCGTTCTGACGCAGAACGCTCAGATCAAGCTGGTTGGGCCACCAGTCGGTGTTGGTGCGCGGCGTCGTCCGCGCGCCGCGGCTCTCTTCCGCCTGGTAGGAGGGCTCCGCTGCGGCGGGGGCCGCCGCCTTGGTCGGGGCCGTCCCGGCGGCGGCCGCGTCCGAAGCGTCCCTCTCTTGCGCGCAGGCGGCCGCCGCGAGGGCGAAGCCGCCGGCGGAAGCCAGCAGGAACAGTTTACTCGTCTTGGTCATGATCCACTCCATTTGATCGCGAACGCCAGGGCGTTTCCTTTTCAGTCGCGCTCCGCTTTCCAAGCGCGCGGCGGAACCCGCCGCTCGCGCCGCATTACGCAGCTTTCAACGACGCCTAGAATTGTTCTCGATCATATCCCCGGCCGATCCGCGCGGCAAAACAGATATTCGGGATGTTCGCCATCGGAATATTCGATGGGCCGGCGCGGGTCGCGCCGTGCGACGCCTATTCGACGCGGGGAGACGCCCACCGGAAGGGCGCGGCCGGATCGGCGAGAAGAATGCAGATGGCGACGGCGAGGCGCATGCGGCGCCGGCTTCTTCCCTTCATCGAGACTTGCGCCTACAGCGCAACGCCGGACGCTGAAAGCGTGAAATCGACGGCGCGCCGGCGTTCGTCGTCAAAAATTCACCAAAGGCGCGCGACAATGGCGCTGTCGACTTTCGTCAAACTCCCTTAAGAGCGCTCCATGCCGTTGATCCAGTTGATCGTCCTCGCCATCATTCAGGGCGTGACCGAATTCCTGCCGGTTTCCTCCTCGGCCCACCTCATCCTTGCGCCCCTTGCGGTAAGGGACTGGGCCGACCAGGGCCCGCTGATCGACGTCGCCGCCCATGTCGGCTCGCTGATCGCCGTTCTCGCCTATTTCCGGTCTGAAACCGCAACGCTGGTCCGCGGCGGGCTCGACGCCCTCGCATTGCGTCAAACGAGCGACCGCCGGCTGTTTCTCATGATCGCGGCCGCCACCGTTCCGATCATCCTGATCGGCGGGGCCTTCGCCGCGACGGGGCTGATCGACGCGGTGCGATCGCCCGTCGTCATCGGCTGGGCGTTCATTCTTTTCGGCCTGCTCCTCTGGCATGGCGACCGCCAGACGATCCGTAAGGAGGACATCCGCGCCATGTCGTGGCGCGACGCGCTTTCGATAGGCGCAATGCAGGTCACCGCGATCATCCCCGGCGCCTCGCGCTCGGGCGTGACCATGACGGCCGCGCGCTATCTCGGCTGGTCGCGCACCGAAGCGGCGAGATTCTCCATGCTGATCGCGATACCGACAATCGGCGCGGGGGGCCTTTTCGCCGGCGTTCAGCTTGTCTCGGACGGCGCCGGAGAAAGCCTCGCCGCGGCCGGGATCGTGGCGGGTCTTTCCTTCGTTTCAGCCCTGACGGCGATCGCCGTCTTCATGCGGCTGACCCGGTCCATGAGCTTCACGCCCTTCGTCATCTATCGCATCGCCGTCGGCGCGGCTCTCCTCTACTACGCCGACCGTCTCTCGGCGGGGGGCTGAGGCGGTGGGCGACGCGGACCGTCCCGTCACTGCGGCCGGCGTCAGGAAAGCGGCCGGGCGGCTCGCCGGGGTCGCGGTCGAAACGCCGCTCATCGAGAGCCCGATCCTGAACGATCGGGTTGGCGGACGGGTGCTCCTGAAGGCCGAGAGCCTGCAGCATTACGGGTCGTTCAAGCTGCGCGGAGCCTATAATCTTCTCGCGAGCCTGACGCCGGAGGAGCGCGAGAAGGGCGTCCTCGCCTGGTCGTCGGGCAACCACGCGCAGGGCGTGGCCTACGCCGCGCGGCTTCTCGGCTGCCCGGCGACGATCGTCATGCCGGCCGACGCGCCGGCCGTGAAGGCGGAGAACGTGCGGGACCTCGGGGCCGAGATCATCGCCTATGACCGCTACAGCGAGGATCGCGAGGCGATCGGCCGGCGCGTCGCCGAGGAGCGCGGCCTCGCCCTCGCTCCCTCCTATGACCATCCGGACGTGATCGAAGGCCAGGGTACGGCCGCGCTTGAAGCCTGGGCCCAGGCCGGCGAGCGCGGGGCCTGTTTCGACGCTTTCGTGATCTGTTGCGGCGGAGGCGGCCTCGCGGCGGGCTGCGCGACGATCCTCGAGGAAGTCTCGCCCGAAACGCAGATCCTGATCGCCGAGCCTGAGGGCTATGACGACGCGATCGTCTCGCTCAAAAAGGGAGAACGCGTTTTCGCCGACACCTCGAGGCCCACGATATGCGACGCGATCGCAACGCCCGGACTTGGGGCGCTCACCTTCCCGATCCTCAAGAGGCGGGCGGCCTGCGGGGCGAGCATCGCCGAGGCGGAGGTCGCCGAGGCCATGCGTTTCGCCTTCCGCCATTTGAAGCTGGTCGTCGAGCCGGGCGGCGCGGTCGCCCTGGCCGCCGTTTTGTCCGGCAAAGTCGACGCCAGGGGCCGAACGCTCGGCGTCACGATATCCGGGGGCAATGTCGATCTGGAACAATTTGTCGCAATTTTATCGAAGCCGGAGTCCAACCGCGCCTAAGGGGTCGACGTAACATGTGCGTAAACGGGATGGCGCCGCATTGAAATGTTATATAATATCCCCAATTCAAATAGGACCGAGCGTTTAGGGTTTTCTAGGCAATTTCCGGCACGCTCGACCCAATCAGGGCGAACGGGCGACTAAATCTTGGGACAATCATGACCGATCATAATGACCTCGATTTCGACCTTGACGACGCGCAGCAAATGACGCGGCGCGAATTCGCCGAACTCGGCGGCCGGCGGCTCGTCTATGTCCGCGCAGTGATCGCGCGCGATGTGATCGACGATCTGGTCGACGAGGACGGCGTCCCGGAAATGGAGATCCCCGAGGACGCGACGCTTTATTCCGTGCACGCTGCGGACGGCGAAAGAATCGCGCTTGTCGGCGACCGGGATCTCGCCTTCGCGGCCGCCCGCCAGCATGAGATGAATCCGGTCAGCGTCCACTGACGCCGAGCCATTGCGACGGCGATTTCGGCCGACGGCGGCCGGCGTTCACTCGCCATCGCGAACGCAGGCCGAAGTCTTCATCTGCTGCGCCGCCTTCACCGAAATTTTTCAAAGGGGCATTTTTTCAGGGGGACGAAGGCTGTGACGCCCACGCAAATCCTGGCGCCGACTTATCGTCAGATGCTGAACGCTCTGTCCGACTGGCTCGATAAGTCGCGTGGCGCGGACGAGGTCATGTCCGCACGGCTCGCCCCCGACATGTATCCCTTGTCGACGCAGGTCCGGTTCGCCTGTCTTCAGGCGTATGAGGGCGTTTTACGGTTGCGGCACGAAGCCTTTCCGCCCATCTGCCGCACGCTGACTGAAGAAGGCCGAAAGGCCGCGGACGCACCCGGTTCCATCGAAGACGCTCAGTCCCGCATCAAAGAAACCCTCGCCTTTCTCGACGCCCTCGATCCGACACATCCCGGTGCGGGCGCGGACCGGCCAATTGAACTGAAGCTCCCCGACGGACGCGTTTTCGACATGACCAGCGAGGAATATGTCCGCGATTGGGCGATCCCTCAATTCTATTTCCACATCATGACCGCTTACAGCCTGTTGCGCCGCGAGGGCGTGGCGCTTGGCAAAGCCGATTATGTCAGTCACGCCTTTGCTTATCTGCGCGAAAGCGGAAACCCTTAGGCGGAAACGCGTTGCACGGATAATTCCTATCGCCGCCGCCATTCGCTCTTTCGGTCTTTCTTCGGAAATTCCATAGGCGAATTGCGGCGCGCATAGACAGTACTTGCGACGCATAACTAACGACGGACATGGAGCAGGTCGCGCGTCGCCGCCGGCTTGTCGTCGGAGAAATTCTCCGTAAAAAGATTGAACCGCTTCGGGAAGACGAAAGGCCTTACGCCGCGTCCGAGCGGCTCAAATCCGAGGTCGCCGCCGCAAAGAGGGCTTCGGCCGTCTCCGCGCCGCGAAGGGCCGTGCGCACGCTCTCATCGCGCAAGAGCCGCGAGACTTTTGCGAGCGCCTTCAGGTGAGCCGCCGTCGCCTCTTCGGGCGCGAGGAGGAGGAAGACAAGGTCCACCGGCGCGTCGTCGACCGCGTCAAAATCCACCGGCTGATCGAGACGGCTGAAGACCGCCGTGATCTGCGACAGGCCGGCGATCTTGCCGTGGGGGATCGCCACGCCATGACCAATGCCCGTCGACCCGAGGCGTTCGCGCTCGATCAGGGCGTCGCGTATGGCCTGCGCATCGACCCCGGTTTGCGCCGCAGCGACGTCCGCCATTGCGGCCAACGCCTCCCGCTTGCAGCGCGCCTTGAGATCGGGAATTACGCCGTCCAGCGTCAGAAGGTCCTTGAGTCCCATACGATTAACCACGCTTGGCGTATGGCGCATGAACTCCGCGCCGATACTCTTTACAAAGGGCCGCCTCTTCACGCCGCCCCTCTAAACGGGCCGCGCCGGGCGAGACGGCGGCGCACCGTCCCGCAACGGGACGTCACGGCGCCGGATCAACCCATCCGATATGTCCGTCGCGTCGCCGGTAGACAACGTTGATGCGGCCGTGGGCCGCGTTCTTGAACACGATCGCCGGCTCGTCCGCAAGATCTAACTGCATGACGGCCGCCCCTGCGGTCATTTCTCGCAACGGCCGCTGGCCTTCGGCGACGACGACCGGGGTCGGATCCTCCGCCGCGGCGTCGTCGTCGTCGGTTTCCTCTCCGAGCGGTTCAAGGAGATAATAGGAAGCATTCTCAGCGGGCAGCGCGTCCTTGGCGCCGCTCTGGTGCTTTTTCAGTCGCCGCTTGTAGCGCCGAACCCTCTTTTCAAGCTTTTCCAGCGCGTCCTCGAAGGCCGCATAGGCGTCGCCGCCCTCGCCGTGGGCCGCGAGGAACACCCCTGAAGCGAGGTGCGCGGTCATTTCGCATTCGACGATGTGGCGCTCCTTGGCGAAGGTCACGCTCGCTTCCGCGCCGCCGTCGAAATATTTGGTGACCCCGTCCGTCAGGCGGGTGGAGACATGAACCTGCAGCGCTTCGCCGAGCTCCATATTCTTGCCGGTAACCTGAATTTCCATAGGGGCCTCCGCTGTCGCGCGGGTTCTGGCCCGCGCCATGTAGATATTGTCACAGACGGCGGCGAATGAAAGCCTAGATCGCCGACCGCAGCGCCAGGCGCCGTCGCTGAACCGACGAGGGAATATTCAGCGTTTCTCGATATTTTGCGACTGTTCGCCTCGCAATATCAATGCCGTCGCCGCGCAGGATTTCCACGATCTTGTCGTCGGAGAGGACCGCGTCCGGCGTCTCGTTCTCGACGAGCTCCATGATCCGGTGGCGGACGGATTCCGCTGAATGCGCCTCGCCGCCCGTGCAGGAGGCGATCGCGGCGGTGAAGAAGTACTTCAACTCGAACAGTCCCCGCGGCGTCGCCATGTATTTGTTGGCGGTCACGCGCGAGACGGTCGATTCATGCATTGAGATCGCGTCAGCGACGGCGCGCAAATTCAGTGGACGGAGGTATTTCACGCCGCGAACGAAGAACTCGTCCTGCTGGCGAACGATTTCGCGCGCGACCTTGAGGATCGTGCGCGCGCGCTGATCGAGGCTTTTCGCGAGCCAGTTGGCGTTGTTGAAATGCTCGTTGACGAAGGCGCTGTCTTCCTCCTTCCGGTTCGCCTTGGAGATCTCGGCGAAATAGGAGCGATTGACGAGAATCCTGGGAAGCGTCTCCGAATTCAGTTCGACCCGCCAGCCGCCGTCCGGCGCCTTGCGCACGAAGACATCCGGCACGACGACCTGGACATTTCCGCCGCCATAGGCGTAGCCCGGTTTCGGCGTGAGCGAGCGCACCTCGGCGATCATGTCGCGCACATCCTCTTCATCGGCGCCGGTCGCTTTCATCAGCCCCTTGAGGTCCGCCGCGGCGAGCAGGGGCAGATTATCCAGAAAACGCTCCATCACCGGGTCGAGCCGGTCGCGGTCGACAAGCTGGAGACGAAGGCATTCGCTCAAATCCCGGGCGCCGACGCCGCACGGATCGAAGCTCTGGATCAGGCGCAGGGTCTTCATAACGTCCTTTTCATCCGCGCCAAGACGATCGGCCACCGCGGCGACGTCCTCACGCAGATATCCCGCCTCGTCGATAAGGTCGACGAGATAGGATCCGATGAAAAGCTCCTGGGGTTCGCGGGTCGCGAACTGAAGCTGCTCGGTGAGATGTTCGCTCAGGGATTTCTCCGAGATGTGGGTCGCGTCGATCGCGCGCTCGTCGTCGACCGATCCGCCGCCGGCGCCGACGGAGGCCCATTCGTTCGACTTGTAGTCCGCGGCGGCGTCCGCGCGGGAGGCCTCGGGATCAATGTTGTGGTAATCCGTATCAAGCGCTTCCGTCGCTTCGTGGGCGGCCCCCGCGCTGGTCAGATCGAGCGACGCATCGCCCTCGCCTTCCGCCGCTGACGTTTCGCCGCCCGCTTCGGGGGCGGGCTCGCCCCGCGGGGTGTCGCGCGTATCGCCGCGCTCGGAATCGCGTTCGAGGAAAGGGTTTTCCTCCAGCTGCTGTTCGACAAAGTTCGCGAGTTCGAGGTTCGAGAGCTGGAGCAGCTTGATGGCCTGCTGCAACTGGGGGGTCATCACCAGTTGCTGCGATTGCCGGAATTCGAGTTTCGGAGCTAACGCCACACCGCCCCCTTTTTAACCTTTCCTTCAGAGCTGGAAGCCGTCCCCGAGATAGACCCGCCGGACGTCCTTGTCCCCGACGATTTCGCCGGGCTCGCCTTCTATAAGGACTTCTCCTTCATGAATGATGTACGCCCGATCGATTATGTCTAAAGTTTCCCTCACATTGTGGTCGGTGATGAGAACGCCCAGCCCGCGGTCCTTCAGGTGGAGCACGAGGACGCGAATGTCGGCGATGGCGAGCGGATCGATGCCGGCGAAGGGCTCGTCGAGCAGCATGAAGGCGGGCCCGGTCGCGAGCGCCCGCGCGATCTCGACCCGTCGGCGTTCGCCGCCCGACAATGCGAGAGCCGGCGCGTTCTTGATATGGGTGATCGAAAACTCGTTCAGAAGATCGTCGATCAGCGCCTGCTGCTTGTCCTTGCTGCGCTCGACGAGTTCAACGACGGCGCGAAGATTCTGTTCTACCGTCAGACCACGGAAGATCGACGCCTCCTGC
>CAZBOC010000035.1:0-14980 GCA_964493225.1 uncultured Caulobacterales bacterium
CTGGTGCTGACCGACTTCGGTCGTCACATAAACATCGCGCCCGCGCGTCAGCTGATAGAGGCGCTCGATCGCGTATTGCGGCTTGATCAGCGCGTCGGATACTTCGTAGGCGAATGAATTCTTCCCGCGCCAGTCCTCGATTTGCGCAAACCACGGATCAAGGCGGTCGGCGCCCGTCGGCGCCGCGGCATCGGCGTCGCGCCACGCCTGGAGGAGCGCTTCCATGACGGCGCCGGCGTCGCCGACAATGGGCAGATCCACCTTGACGTTCTTATTGATCGAGGACGGATCGATATCGATGTGGATCTTCCGCGAGCCCGGCGAGAAAGCGTCGAGCCGGCCCGTCACGCGGTCGTCGAACCGGGCGCCGATGGCGACCATCAGATCGCAGTCGTGCATCACATTATTAGCCTCGAAACAGCCGTGCATCCCGAGCATGCCGAGCCAGTTGGGATCGCTCGCCGGGAAAGCGCCGAGCCCCATCAGGGTCGAGGTCACGGGAAAGCCCGTCGCCGCGGCCAGCGCCCGCAAGGCCGCCGACGCCCCGGGGCCGGCATTGATGACGCCGCCGCCGGTATAAAGGACCGGCCGCCGGGCCGAGCGCATCATGTCGACCGCCTGCATGATCTCGCGCGGGCGCGGGTCCGGCGTGACGATGCAATTGCGCGGGCGGGCCGCGCCTTTCGTCACATACGCCGCTTCTTCAAACTGGATGTCCTTCGGAATGTCGATGAGAACAGGTCCCGGGCGGCCATTCTTGGCCACATGAAACGCCTCATGCACGAGGCCGGGCAGGCGCTCCGCAGACTGAACGAGGTAATTATGCTTCGTACAGGCCCGCGTGATCCCGATCGTGTCGCATTCCTGAAAGGCGTCGGTGCCGATGAGGGGCCGCGCGACCTGGCCCGTAATGCAGACGAGCGGAATGGAATCGAGGAGCGCGTCGGCGAGACCCGTCACCGCATTCGTCGCGCCGGGGCCGGAGGTGACGAGGACGACGCCCGGCTTCCCGGTCGAACGCGCATAGCCCTCGGCCGCATGGACCGCGCCCTGCTCGTGGCGCATCAGGATGTGCTGGATTGTGTCGCGCGCGAAAAGCGCGTCGTAGATGGGGAGCACCGCGCCGCCGGGATAGCCGAAAATCACCTCCACCCCCTGTTCCTCGAGGGCGTCAAGCAATAACTCCGCACCGGCTTTCACGGCGCTTGCGGTCTTCGGCATGTCTTCGGCGGCGATGGTCATCGGATCAGGTCTCTTTGTTGTTCGCGCCGTCTTTCAGCCAGGTCATCAGGCTGCGGAGCTCTTTGCCGGTTTCCTCGATAGGATGGGCGAGATCGGCTTCCAGCATCTTGTCGTATTTGACCTTGCCGGTCTGGTTTTCGAGGATCCAGTTCTGGGCGAAGGTCCCCGACTGGATGTCCTTCAGGACCTCGCGCATGCGTTCCTTAGTTTCGTCATTGATGACGCGCGGTCCGGATGTCAGGTCGCCGTAGATCGCCGTCTCGGAAATGAACTCGTGCATCTTTGCAAGGCCTCCCTCGTAAAGGAGGTCGACGATGAGCTTCAGCTCATGAAGACATTCGTAATAGGCGATCTCGGGGCGGTAACCGGCTTCCGTCAGCGTTTCAAAGCCCTTGAGCACAAGCTCGGTCGCGCCGCCGCAAAGCACCGCCTGTTCGCCGAAAAGATCCGTCTCCGTCTCTTCGCGGAAGGTCGTCTCGAGCGCGCCGGCCGCCGTGCCGCCGATCAGGCTCGCATAGGAAAGCGCGCGCTCCTTCGCGCGGCCCGTGGCGTCCTGGTGGACGGCGAACAGGCAGGGCACGCCGCGCCCGCGCTCATATTCGCGGCGAACAAGGTCGCCGGGTCCTTTCGGTGCGACCATGATCACATCGACGTTCTGCGGCGGCTTGACGCGACCGTAGAGGATCGTAAATCCGTGGGCGAAGGAAAGTGCGTCGCCTTCTTTCAGGGCGGGCGCGACGTCCTCCCGGAAAATCGTCTCATGGGTCATGTCCGGCGTAAGGATCGCGACGACGTCTCCGGCCTCGGCCGCCTCGCGCACGGGGGCGGTCGCAAGACCGTCTTCGCGGGCCTTCGCATCGCCCTTGCCGCCGGGCCGGACGCCGACGACAACGTCGCATCCGGAATTTTTCAGGTTCATGGCGTGGGCGCGCCCCTGGCTGCCGTAGCCTATGATGGCGACCTTGCCGTCCTTCAAGGCGGCCGGATTGGCGTCGTCGTCCGTATAAACCTTCATGGCGATTGCTTTCTCGTCTTTAGCGCTTTTCAGGCTGCGGGAATGTTCTGGATCGTGACGGCGCCCCGGGCGGCCGATGAGACGAGGGCGGCGTATTTGTCAAAGGCGCCGCCCATCGCATTGACCGGACGCGGAACATATTCCGCCCTGCGCGCCGCCCAGTCGATCTCCGCGTCGATGCGGCGCGCCTCGGCGTCGATGGTCAGGCGGTCGCCGTCCCTGATCAGGGCGATCGGACCGCCCGCCGCGGCCTCCGGGGAAACATGGCCGATGACGAAGCCGTGGGACGCGCCTGAAAAGCGACCGTCGGTGATGAGCGCAACCTTGCCGGCGAGCCCGCGCCCGGCGACGGCTGCCGTCACGGCGAGCATTTCCCGCATGCCGGGACCGCCCTTCGGCCCCTCGTGGCGGATCACGACGACGTCGCCTGCGCGTATCCCACCGTCCTGCACGGCGGCGAAAGCGCCCTCTTCCCGCTCTAAAACGCGCGCCGCGCCTTCGAACGCGCCGGCGCCATAGCCGGCGGTTTTCAGAACCGCGCCTTCCGGCGCGACGTCTCCGTAGAGTATGCGCAAACCCCCGGTCGATTTGACCGGATCGGTTACGGCGCGGACGACTTGCTGGCCAGGCGTCTCCTCGGCCCTGGCGAGTTCCGCAGCGAGGCTTTCGCCGGAAACCGTCGGCGCGTCTGCGAGTTTGCCGGCCTGCATCAGCCTGTCGCCGAAGAGGGCCATGCCGCCGGCCGCGAAGAGATCGCTGGCGAGGAAACGCCCGCCAGGTTTCAAATCCGCGATGACGGGCGTCTCGCGCGACAGCTCGTCGAAAACGTCAATGGAGAACGGTACGCCGGCCTCGGCCGCGATGGCCGGCAGGTGCAGGACCGCGTTGGTCGAGCCGCCGCTCGCGACGACGGCCGTCGCGGCGTTGCGCAGAGACGTCGGGGTCACGAACCGGCGCGCCGTCGTCCGGCTTCGCGCGAGGCCGGCCGCCAGCCGTCCGCAGCGCTCGGCCTCGCGGGCCTTTGCCTCGTGCACGGCCGGCGGGTCGCCCGCGCCCATCGGGGCGAGGCCGAGAAATGCGAGCGCCATCGCCATCGTGTTCGCGGTGAACTGCCCGCCGCAAGAGCCGGCGCCGGGGCAGGCCGCACGCTCGATCTCTGAGAGCTCGGCGTCCGAAATGTCGCCGCGGCCGTGGGCCCCTACCGCCTCGAAGACGTCCTGGATCGACAATTCTCGACCGCGGCAAAGGCCCGGCATGATTGTTCCCCCGTAAAACACGAGGCCCGGGATATCCATCCGCGCCAGCGCCATCGCCGCCGCAGGAATGGTCTTGTCGCAGCCGACGAGGATGACGGCGCCGTCAAGCGAGTGGCCGCGCACCGAGATCTCGATCGAATCGGCGATCACCTCCCGTGAGATGAGAGAGGCGCGCATGCCCTCGCTCCCCATGGTGACGCCGTCGGAAATGACGACCGTATTGAAGTCGACGGGCGCGGCGCCGCCCGCCCTCAGGCCTGCGCGAACGGGCTCGGCCAACGCGTCGAGGTGCATGTTGCAGGGCGTGACCGTCGACCAGGTGTTGACGACCGCGACCAGGGGCTTGTCGAAATCACTGTCCTCGAAGCCTGCCGCGCGCAACATGGCGCGGGCCGGCGCCCGTTTCGGCCCCTTGGTGATCGCGTCGGAGCGTTTGCCCCCTGTGGTCGACATGCAATTCCGTCCCCAATGAAAAACCCCGCTGGGCGCTCGCGCTAGCGGGGTCTGGCGATGCAACGTGGGAAATCAATCCTGGTTAACGCGCCAACCCTTCCTTCGGCTCCGATACTAGGAGCTGAAGACAAAGCACGGGTGCAAGGCGCGAGGCAAAAAGCACTTGTAATCCTCAGTTCATGACGGCTATCGGCCGAATCACCGCGTTCGCCGATCGGTCAGGCTGATGAAACCAAAAACCAGCTGCGAATTGGATTAAACATCCAATCCATCCCCAAAGCAACACGTGAAATGGAGATTCAGCGCAAAACCGAGCGTTTTCACAAAAGAAAAAGACCGGCGAGAGATCGCCGGCCTTGCAAATCCCCAAGGAGGGAGCGCGCTTCAGGCGGCCTTTTTCCGCGAGGCGCCAAAAAGGCCGGCAGCGCCGCCGAGGAACAGAAGGAAGCCCGCCGGCAAGGGAACCGGGACCGCCTCGTTCAGCGCCGCGAACGCAGCGAATTCTTCCGGGTTCGTGCCGGGATTCACAATGATCTTGATCGTGTTGACGACCGCGCCGAATTCAACGCCGAGGTCTGAGAGATCAACGTAAAGAGCGCTCAATCCGAATCGGCCGACGGTCTCGCCTGTGTCCTGAAGCGAGAGATTGGACAAACGAACGCCGTTCATGGCGAGATCGAAAACCTCGGAACCCGGCGCGCCGATGCCGACGCCGTAGATCGCGAAATCCACGCCTTCCCAATTGCCGACGCCCTGGTCAAAAGTGATTTTGAAGGAGCAGCCCGCCTCGTCGGCGCAGCGGACCCCGTCTTCGAGGTTGGCCCCCTGGATAGCCGAAGTGATGTCCGAAGCGCCGCCGAAGGTCGTGAGATTTCCGGAAGTCACTTCGATGCCGGTGGCGAAATCATTCGCCTCGCTCAGCGGAACGCCGTCAATCGTGACCGTCGCAGCCTGCGCGGTCGTGAACATGGATACGGCTCCGACCAGGCCGCCCGCGAACTTCCAAAACGCCTTCATTACGATCCCCTTGAAAATCATTCATCTCCCCAACGGTGAGGATTATCGAGACCTTCGACGCTATGCAAGGCGCGAACCACGGAAAATAGCGATTTTTCGAACCATTATGGGCCATAGTGGCGATCGCGCCGCATGTTCAGCGCGTACTGGACACGTCGGCGCCCGCATTGGCTGGAGCAAAGCCGCTATTGCAAGCAATGCGCGCAGGTCCGAGCGGCGTCTTCCGACTTGATCTACGGGGACGTGGTGAATAAGCCCGGGCGCGCGTCCGCCATCCCGGATCGGATGAGGCGAGGGAATCGGCTCGAACGCCAAGATGGCTTTCAACTCATTCATCGGTCTGTTTTTTTCGCTCGGCGTCATCGTCCTGACCTGGACGCTGCCCGTGCGTCTGCGGAACGCCTTTCTGCTGGCCGCGAGTTTCCTGTTCTACGCCTACGGGGACATTTTCTACAGCGGGCTTCTCGCTCTGGTGATCGCGATCGGATATGCGGCCGCCCGCATCATCGCGGCCGGCGTTCGCCCGAGACTGGTCCTGACGCTCTCCGTCGCAGCGCTGCTCATCATTCTCGGCGTCTTCAAATACTACGATTTTTTCACAACGTCTTTCGAAACGCTGCTCGCGCAGCTGGGACTTCGGGTCGATCTCGTCACCCTGCGCATCCTCCTGCCGATCGGCGTGTCGTTCTACACGTTCCAGACCATCGGCTATCTTGTCGACGTTTACCGGGGCGAGGCGCCAGCCGAACGCAATCCCGTCGATTACGGGCTGTTCATCGCCTTCTTCCCGCAACTCGTCGCGGGTCCGATCGAACGCTCGAAAAACCTCCTGCGCCAGGTCAGGACCGAACGCGCTCCGCCCGGTCGCGAGGATATCAACTACGGCGTCTTTCTGATCATTCAGGGCTACGCGAAAAAGATTGTCATCGCCGATACGCTCGCGCCCTTTGTCGACCTTCTTTTCGGCTTCGACGAGCTTTCAGCCCCCTTGATCATTGTCGGCGTTCTCCTGTTCGCCTTCCAGATCTACGGGGATTTTTCAGGCTACACCGACATCGCGCGCGGTTACTCGCGCCTCCTTGGTTTCCGGATTCTGCTCAACTTCGACAGACCCTACTTCGCGACCAGCCCCTCGAATTTCTGGCGGCGCTGGCACATCTCCCTGTCGCGCTGGATCACAGACTACGTCTACATTCCGCTCGGCGGCAGCCGGTCGCGCGGACCGGCGCGGCGCACCGCCAACGTCGTGGCGGCCATGGGTCTGAGCGGATTATGGCACGGGGCGGCGCTCAATTTCGTCGTCTGGGGCGTCTATCATGGGTTTATCATCATCGCCCAGCGCTGGGTGAGCGCCATCGGGCCGTTGGTTCGGCTCAATGACAGGCTGTGGACGGCGCCTGGCCGCATACTGACCTTCATCCTTGTTTTATATGGGTGGATGTATTTTCGGATAGAGGATTTCAGCCGCCTTCTGGCCTACAACCGCGCGCTCGTCTCGGACTGGACCGGCGGCTTTGAGGCGGCGATGGTGCTGGGACAGGCCTCGCCATTCCTCGCCGCAGCCCTACTGATCGACCTCGCCGAGAAGTACTGGCTCAACGTCGAGGGCGCGCAGGTCGAACGCGAGCGCGGGCTGGCTTTCTATCTTTCGGCGCTTCTCGTATTCATTGCTTTTCTCGCCGCTGGCGACAGCGGCAATTTCATTTACTTCCGTTTCTGAAGAACCCACGACGGAGCGATTATGCGATTCTCGGAGCTGATCAGCCTGCATGGTCTCTGGCTCAAGGCGGCCGCCCTCGCCGCAGCGGCCATGATCGCGGTCGAACTCGCCGCTGATCAGCCCGACGCCGACGGCCCGCCCCCCTTGAAAGGACCGCCCGAGGAGGGCGGCGTCTATTTTCTCGGCAACTCCATGTTCGGGACAGGTCTTGATCTCAGTCTCGTGCGCGAGGCCTTTGAGGACGAGACCGTCACCTTCGGCTACTATAATGGTCATTATACGAACATGTGGTACGCCGCGATCCGCAACGGGCTTTTGAAGTCCGGCGTGCGTCCGGAAGTTGTTGTCTGGGGCTTTCGGCCGACATATGCGATGCGGCCGGCCTTCCGTAAGAACTCACAAACCGATCTCGATCAATTCGTTGACCATGATGACGAACTCTTCGCCTCCGTGCTCGCCGGAGCGAACGATCCCGTCTATTCGCTCTCGGCGGGCGCGACGGCCGGAGCGGCAGCGCGTTCGCCGATCCTCGCGTTGCTGGAAAACGCGCCGGGCTTCAGGGCGAGAACCGGGGTCCAGGACGGGCTGTCCCGCCTGCTTGTCAATGTCGGCGTAAGCGCCGGCGCGCCCTTCAGCGACGCGGCGCGCCAATTCGTCGGCGCTGCGCAGCCCCCTCGAATTTCCGATCTCATCGTCTCCTTCGTCACAAACGGACAGGTGACCCGCGCCGACGCGCTGGTGGTCGATAACGGCGATCGATTCGTCCGCGGCGCCGTGAGGAGTTTCGACGCTTCCTTCGCCCCCCTCATCGAAGGTGAATTGCGCGAGGCGCGCATCCGGCAATTGGTGATTCTATTCAAGCCGGTTTCCGCTGTCGACGGCGATATGCCCGCCGATGCAAGGGAGTATCATGAAAGGGCGGTCTCTTATCTGGAAAAAACCGGCACGCCCTATCTCGATTTTCTGGCCGACGACGCCTTGAAGAAGGACCTCTACGCCAAGCGCGATCATTACACCGAGGAAGGCATGGCCCATGTCACGACACGAATTATCGAAAAGCTCAAGCAGACCTATCCGGAACTGCAATAAGTCGTCGCCGGCGTTGACAGACGGTTTCGGGCGCCGGAAAGACTGCCGGCCAGCGCAAGAGGGAGCCGAGTGAATTATCGTGAAAGCGCCTGATCTTGATCGCCTTGAAGCCAAGCGCACCTACAAGGTCGGCGATTTCTCCGACGTCGCTCTGCCCGATCTGCCGAAGCTGCCGGGCATGATCTCGCCGGCGGAGATGCGGTATCTTTACTGGATCACGAGCGGCGCCTATCTCGGGATGGGCGAGGTCGTCGAGGTGGGCACCTGGCTTGGCCGGTCGACGTCCTGCATCGCGGCGGGCCTCAAAGAGGCCGATCCGCAGCGCACGCTTTGGTGCTATGACAGCTATGAGTGGATCGAGGCTTTCAACTTCAAGGCCCCGGGCGAGGAAATGGGCCTCAAACCCGGCGACGATTTTCGCCCTGTCTTTCAGAAGAACGTGTCGGCCGTCTCTGAACGGATCGTGTCGACCAAAGCGGCCATTTCGAATATCAGCTGGTGCGGCGCACCCATCGAGATCCTGATTCTCGACGCGCCCAAGAGCCGGCAGGACATCACCAAATGTCTGATGGTTTTCGCTCCCTACCTCATCCCGGGAATCAGCGTGGTCGTCCTCCAAGACTACAACTACTCGCCCTCTTACGGCATTCCGACAGTGATCGCCGCCAATCGCTGGCGCATGGAGCCAGTGCACTGGATAACGCCAAGCTCCATGGCGACATTTAAAGTGACCGCTCCGTTCGAGATCCGCACGACGCCAGATCCGGACTGGAACTTCGAGACGTGGGAGAACGATCGTATCGAAGCGGCCTGGAGGTCGATCCTGGAAGAGGCGCCGGAGCCGTCGCGGAGCTTTCTGGCGCCGGGGCTGCCTTTTCTCGTCTACGATCGAGGCGACAAGCAACGGGCGATGCGCCTCGCCGGAGAGATGAAACTGAACGATGCGGGCGTCGATCGCTGGAATTTTCTGCGAAAAAACCCCTACTCGTTCAATCGCTACCGGGCGCTGTTCGAGGCGCTCGCCTGAAGCGCCGGCCGGCCGAAGACCGCGTCGTAGTCCGCGCGCTCGAAAACCTCTAGCTTGCCGCCCTTGGTCGCGTTCAAAACCTTTCGGCCGTCAGCGGCGAACATGTCCCGCGCCAGCTCATAATTGAGTTTCACGCGGTGGAGCTTCGGATCCTTCCAGGTCTTGCCCTTGCCGAAATAGTCTCCGTGGAAATGATTGGGATCATCCTCGGTCGATAGGATCAGATCTCCGCGGCGGATCGCCGAATCAGGAATGACGTAGGAAAAGTCCACACCGATGAGGTAGACTTCCTCGAAGCCGAAATAGTAGGCGAGCTGGAGATTTATGTGCGTGACCGACTGGCCGCAAAACAGGCGGCGGGCGGCGTCGACTGAAAATCGCGGCACGCAATATGACGGGCTCGTCTTTTCGTAGAAACCCCTGTTCTTCAAGAAGAAGAAAACATTGTCGCCTTCCGGATGCAGATTTTTGTATTCCGTGGGGAACAGCTTGTACCCGGCCTCGTAAGCGCTGATCGCCTCCTGGTTCTCGCGCATGACCGCGTCGTCTTCGACAACATAGAAAGTCGGGTCGAAACCCATCTGATCCCTTTTGTAGAAAATACCATTCACCGCGAACGTATACTCGTCCTTCAGAAGGCTCAGATCGGTTTCGTTGATGGACGGTCCATTGCCGATGATGACGCAACGTTCGCCGCGCCAGCGGTCCTTCAATTCGAGGATGCGCTTGTAATCGGGCGGCGCGTTGAAAAGCTCCTCCTTGGCCATCACAATAGGCGACGGAACCGGACGGTCCGGCGCTTCGTCACGCCACGTTTCCGTCAGCGGCGCTGGTGAATTCTCATTGACGGCCTCAGCGATGACGGCGGCGGCATCGTCGAGGGTTGCCGAAGGGAGGCCCTCAAGCGGCCTGTTTTCGTCCGGGAGCGAAACTTCCCATTCGCTAGAAATCTCGATCACCTGGCCGGCGCTAGGCAAGGCGTCCCGCAATGTCGAGACGTAAGGCCTCATGACGACATGGGCGCGCGCCTCGAACCGTCGCAAAACGGCTTCGTTGAATGTCGAATAATCGAACTCATTTTCGATGAAGTACGCCCGGTCGCCCTGATCCCCCGTTTCGGTCTGAAGTGAGATAAAGCGGGCCGAGAGGCCGAAGTCTTTCAGGCCCGCCAGGACCGACGCAAGCGAGCGCGCCTGTGAGAGGTTTTGCGTATAAATCAGAACGTCGAAAGCGGGCGGCGCGCCGGCGGCGGCGTCGCGAGGCAACCGGACCCGGTTTTCAATTTCAGCGAAAATTCTGTCGACAATCGGCGCGACGAGATCATTCACCAACTTGTAGTCGTGTTCGTTGACCGCAATGGTGCGCCGCACGCCCTGCTCGATCGAAGGGCGGATTTCGCCATGCAAGTCGACATAGGAGGCCAGCCCCGGCGCGAAACTGTCTGCGACTTCCTCGAACGCATCCTTGTTGATGAATGCGCAAATAGCCGCGTACTGGGCCGTGCGGCGTGCGAATTTCTTTTGATCTTCATAATAGTGCACGCCCCTTTCAAAGACAAACGGCGCGCCTGGATAGATGTGCTCGGGTCGTATCTCGTCGCGCGCACGCTTGAAGAGTTCGGTCCCTTTTGCAAAATGCTCGCGCGGCATCGCTTTGACCATGCTGCCCCGCTTATGCCGGTAAATGGCGGCGACGCGATTCGTCGAAGCGAAATAGTAGCCGTTGCGCATCACGCGCTGCCAAAAATCCCAGTCTTCGCAACCATGCTGAAATGTCTCGTCGAAACCGCCCACAAGCCGCGCAATGTCGGTGAACATCAAGGGCATGAGCGGATTGAACGGACACTCGCCCCCTGAATTCACAAAATTCACGTCGTCGAAATCAACTGCGCGGGTCCGCTTCCGCGCGATCGCCGTTTCGTAAGTATCGCTGTGCGGAACGGTCACCGCTTTGCAGAAAGAACCAGCCAGCAAACGGATTTTGTTCGCGTCGCCCGTAGCAAGCACCGATTGGATCTTCTTTAGCCGGACTTCTAGCGCGTCCGGATAAAGCATGTCGTCGCTGTCGAGGAACGTCACGAGGGGCGCGCGGGCGAGGCGCAGGCCAGTGTTCCGCGCGGCGCTCAGTCCCGCATTGGCCGAATGGCGCACAAGCCGAAAACGCGTATCGTCCTTACAGACTTCCATGGCGATCGACATCGACCCGTCGATCCCGGCGTCGTCGATGATGATCGCCTCGAAATCCTCGAAAGTCTGTTGTTGGAGGCTTTCTATGGTCTCCCGGACGAACAGCCGTTCATTGTACATCGGGATGATGACGGAAATGACGGGCGAAGCGGAAAGCGCCGCCGCTCTCTGAAATGGCTCGACGGCGACGACGACTTCTGATTGTCGTTCCGGCGACAACGTCGAAACTGCGCGCTTGAGCAGTTCTTTCGCCGTGCGAATATCTTCTCCGGGTTCGCTGATCTTCGCTGAAGCTGACGGTCTTACTGATGAAGGCGCTTTTGGGCGTGAAGCCAGCGACGCCGGCGCTTTAGCTCCTTGGGGCGAGCGGTTTTCGGTCACCGCCCAGAGTTCGGACCTCAATTCTCGCCAAAGTTGGCTATTTCGATGTTTCGCCTTCTCATCCATCGCCCGCCAAGCGGCCAAAGCCCTGAAGCCTAGCACGGCCGCCGCGATGAAGATGACTGACGCGACGACCACCGCCAGACCCAGCAGCGCGAAAACGAGGCCGCGCTCGGGATTGATGACGCCGTACCCAATGAGCGCGAGGCCGCCTGCGAGCAGCAAACAGAATATCGGCCAGCGCGCGAGCCACGCCGCTTTGATCAGTTTCATGTCCCGTCCAGTACTTCCTCGGTGGAGCAGTCACGCGACGATCCCCACAATCGGCGCATGCCAACCCCGTCTTCGCTGCATCAGACCGTCAGGCGTACGTCAGTCCGCGATCCGCCTCACCAGCGCGGTTCGGAACCCCGTCGCAACGATCCCGACCCTTGTATCGGTCGCGATTTCCTCGTCAACATAACGCTTGATATCCGGCCACGCGACGACGTCGTAGTCGTCGAAGACGATGAGCCCGCCCGGCCGGACAAGCGAGACATAGTTTTCGAAATCCCGTTTCACGCCGTCGTAAGAGTGGTCGCCGTCGATAATGAGGAAGTCGAACATCCGCCCCTCCACTTTTCGCAGAATATCCTCGTCTTCGCTCAACCCCTGAAGGATTTCGCTGGCGGCTTCCGGCGTTCCCATGAGACGCAGATTTTTCTCGAGGATTCGCCGCGAGACCGGAACCTGCGTGATGATGTCCCCGGACGACTTGTCGTAATAGCCCTCAAGGGGATCGATCAGCGTCAAAGACACGGCGTCGTATCGATTTGCGCAGAATTCATGCAGCACGCCCGCACAGACGCCGAACAGCGTGCCGATTTCCGCAATTGCGATCGTGTCGCCGTCAAGCGAGAGAGCCGCGAGGGATCGGGCGAGCATCGTCTGCAGGTCGGTCGCCAGCCGGCCTTCGCAGAGGTTTTCGAGGACGCGAATGCGATCGGCGAGGTAACGGATCGTCGGTTCTTCGACCGCGAGGCCGAGGGGCTTCGCCCAGTCCTCCACGAGGGTCTCGATATCGGCGGGCGACAGGAAACGCGTGTGAACGTGGTAGCTGCTCGACTGCATCTGCAACGCGCTCAGCCTCGCGGAGAGCTTCTGCGTTCTGTCCTCAGTCATCGCCTTCGCCGACTTGAGCGCGCCAGCGCTCGCCTTGCCGGCGAGATCCGTGCGGATCGCCCGCACCCGACCAAAGATTCTGTCGACGTCATCGCGCAGCCTGAGGACCGCCGCCGCGCTCGCCTTTTCACCTTGGCTGGCCTTCAGGGACTTTACGTGGCCGTAAAGGTTCTTCACGTCCGCCTGAACGTTGCCGAGCGCCTTGGCGCTTGCGGTAACGCTGAGGCGCGGCTGCATCTTATTGATTTCGCCGCGGTTCGTTCGAACCTGTTCTTTCAGGCTCGACAGGGCCGCGCCGCTCGCCTTCTTGGCGAGCTCCTCGCGGACGGCGACCAGCGCTTCCTTGCTGGCGCGGGTGAAAACGTTCGCGCGCACGTCGCGAATTTGCGCGTCCAAATCCCGCTTGCAGGCCTCCAGTCGCTCGACGCTCGCGCGCGTGCGCACGGTTTCCTTCACCTTGTGAAGGGCCGCGACGCTCGCGCGCGTGCGCACGGTTTCCTTCACCTTGTGAAGGGCCGCGACGCTCGCGCGCGAGCGGACGGTTTCCTTCACCTTGTCAAGGGCCGCGCCGCTCGCCCGGGTCGCCAGCACGCCTTTCATCTCGTCGGTGCGCGCATGGAGCGCCGCATATTGAGACTCCACCGTCGTCAGGCGCGCTGCATATTGGGATTCCACCTTGGTCAGGCGCGCCGCGTCCGAACGCCGCGCCGCTTCCAGCTCTCGTATTGCGCGCCCCTGTTCTTGAACGAGGCGACGCAGGGGTTGGACAAGGCCGAAATCCACCGCCAGGCAGGCCGCTCCGAAGCTGGCGAGGCCGGCGGCCGCGACGGCGCCGGAAAACATCCCCTGGGACAAGGCGAAAGCCGTCGCAGCCGACCCGATGACCAGCGCGAGCGCCGAAAGGATCGGCGCGCGCCGCCGGGACGCGCCGCCGCGGCGCAAGGTTGTGATCGCGTCAACGCTCACGAACGAAACTCCTCTTCAGACAATCGCCATTGATTTTGACCGCCGCCAGCGAACGGCGCGTGATTGGGAGGGCGCGGACGCTGTATTGGACGTCCGTCCGGTTTCGTCCTCGCCGCTAATGAAACTCAAGCCGCCATTGCTACGACCGATCGGCTGCGGACGCAAAGCCTGCGCCCCGCGGGCCTGCGGGACTGCGGGCCTGCGGGACTGCGGGACTGCGGCTTGAGTTTACAGGGCGCCCCTGTTACCCGCTCTGTCTTCGTTAAGTTTCCTGGGCGTCGCCATGTCCGAAGCCTTCATTGTCTACTCCGCTTCCGCCGCCGCCGACGGGCGACAGGCGAGCTCCATCAACGCACTGCGTGCGCTCTATCAGCAAATCGTCCAACATCGCTGGCAAATCCGCCAGATGTTCAGGCAAGATTTCATGCGCTCGTTTCAGTTCACCCGTTTCGGGTCGGTCTGGAATTACATTCTTCCTCTCGTGCCGATCACGGTTTGGGTGATGCTGAACGCGCTCCGGTTTTTTCCCAGCTTCGCCGGCGTATCGAGCGTCGTATATGTGACAATGGGCGTAACGCTTTGGTTCTTGTTCGCGGGCCTCGTTTCGACGCCCATCAGCGTGATCGAATCCCGGCTTAAGGACGTCGTCCGCTCAAAGATCCCTATCATCGGCCTCGTCATCGCCAGTCTGGCGAAACTGAGTTTCGACACGCTCGTGCGTCTCGCCGGGGCGGCGGCCGTGTTCGTCATCTTTCACGGCGCGCCCCATTGGCTCGCGATCGCCGCGCTCTTCGTCGCCGTCCTCGGCGTTCTTTTCTTCAGCGCCGTCGGCCTGATCCTCGCGGTCTTCAATCTCGCCTTTCGCGACATCAACAAAATCGTCACAATCGCGCTCTCCTACGGCATCATGCTGAGTTCGGTGATCTTCCCTCTCGACAGGATCGAATTCCTTGCGAAAGCCTCTCTGTTCAATCCGTTCTACATCTTCATCGATTCAATCCGGACCTTGACTGTTTTCGGCGAAGTTCGCCACCCCGCGGCTCTGGTCGTCTTTTCCCTCGCGGGGCTTTTCATGTTCGCCTTCGCCGCGCGCGTCATCAGACGCGCCGAGGCGCGTCTCAAAGGCTGGACGTGACGAGATGATGCGCGCCGACACGATCCTCGAGGTCGACAATGTCGCGAAACTTTATTCACGCAGCGAGACGCAACGACAGCGACGCCTCTCGGAAATCGTCCGCGCCGCGTGTCTCGGCCGCGAGGCGCCGCTCGGCGCGCCGCGCGCAAATGAATTCTGGGCGCTGAACGGTGTCAGCTTCACCCTTGACCGACGCGAGGCGATCGGCGTCATCGGCCTCAACGGGGCCGGGAAGACAACGCTCCTTAGACTGATAAATGGGCAATTCCCTCCGGACCGCGGCGAAATCCGCATCGCCGGCGAAACAGCGGCGATGATCGATCTCACCGACG
>CAZBOC010000036.1:0-14950 GCA_964493225.1 uncultured Caulobacterales bacterium
ACCTGGCTCACGATCCGCTGAGAGATGTTCATCAGCTGGGCGTTGTCCCGAAACCGGACATTCGTGAGCTGGATTTTGCCGCCCACCTCGATGAAGGTCCGGTTCGCGCCGTTGACCATGATGTCGGCGATGTCGTCGCGCGCGAGCAGCGGCTCGAGCGGACCGTAGCCGAGGACGTCGTTGCAGATGTCCTGCAGCAGCGCCTCCTGCTCCGCGATCGACATCTGAACGTTCTTTATCGAGATGATCTCGTTGACGATGTCGCGAATTTCCTCGGCCGCCGCTTCGGTGTCGAGCTGGGCGAGCTGGGAAAGGTCGATCGTGTCGATCAGCGCATTGAAGATCGTCGTTTTCGTCTGGAAGTACTCGTCGGACCGCCCGCCGATTTCCACGGTCTGCGCCTCGCTCGCAGGCGGGCTCGCGACGCGCGGGGGGGCCGGCGCGTCGGGCTTCGTTTCCTTGGCCGGCTGGGACGGTTTTTTCGCCTCCGGCGCTGGCGTCTTCGCCGCGGGCGCCGGGGCCGCTTTCGGCTTCGGCGCTTCGGCTGCGCCGGTTCTTTTACCGAACATGGCTCATCCTGTTACTTCTTGAAGAGACCGGAAATGGAGAATTTCGATTTCTTCGCCACCGTTTGCTGCCGGCCGAGAACCAGGGCCGCGATTTCGCGCAAGGCCTGCGCGGTCTTGGTCTTCTCGCCGACCTCGATGATCGGCGCGGCGTTGGTCGCGGCGGCGTGGAAGAGTTGCGGTTCCCAGCCGATGACAGCCGCCGGCGTAATGCCCACATGCTCGACGAACTGTTCGGACTGGACCGACGAGACCTTCGGGTCGAACTGATTAAGGACCAGGGTCGGCGACGCGTCGTTCGGGCGCGCGCCGGAAATGATGTCGACGAGGTTTTTCGTATTCCGGAACGAGGCGAGGTCCGGCGCGGCCGTGATGACGATTTCATCCGCAGTCTGAAGCAGGCGTTTCGACCATCCCGTCCAGACATGGGGCACGTCGACGACGATCGTCGGCGCCGCGCCGCGCACGACGTCGATCACCGTTTCAAAGGCCTGGTCGTCAAGATCATAGTCGCGATCAAGAAGATTGGGCGCCGTGAACAGGCTCAGACGATCCGTATGCTTTTGCAGAAGCCGGTCGAGAAGCACGTCGTCGAGACGTTCGGGCGAGCTCAGCGCCTCGACGAGGCCTGATGTCGGATCCTGCTCGAAATCGAGGCTCGCCGTTCCGAACGGCAGGTCGAGGTCGAGGATGACCGTATCGCTCTCATACTCCTCCGCCGCGCTCCAGGCCACATTGTGCGCGATCGTCGAGGAGCCGACGCCGCCGCGGGCTCCGACGAAGGCGATCGTCTTGCCGATGGGCGGAGCCGAGGGATCGATGTAGAGTTCCGCGATCGCCTTGATGAGATGCAGCGGGGATTGCGGCTGGACGATATAGTCGCTGACGCCTTGATTCATCAATTCACGGTAGAGCTTGATGTCGTTGACGTCGCCGATGATGATGACCTTGGTCGAGGGGTCGCAAACCTCGGCGAGTTCGCCGAGCTGCGCGAAGAGGCGCTCGCCGCCGTCGAGGGTCTCGATCAGGATGAGGTTCGGGGTCGTCGCGTTCTGGAAATGGTCGATCGCCTTGGGCAAACCGCCCATATGCACAGTCAGATGGGTTTTTGCGAGCCGACGGTCGACGGCCGCTTTCTCGAGCAGGGCGGTGAGGCGCGGGCTCTCGCAAAAGGCGTGAATCGAAATTCGCGGAACCGGGCGGTGGTCGATTTCCTCCGATGACGGATCGTCAAATGTTTCGGTCTCGTCGCCGGCGGCGGAGACTGCGCCGATCGCCGAAACCCCGGGCGCGGGCGGGGCGTCGGCGCGATCCTCGTCCTCGACCAGTCCCTCGACGTCCCGCGCATCCTTGTCGAACGCCGTCGCCAGCGCCGCATCCGCACCCGCGCCGGCGCCGGCGAGATCGATTTCCCGGCCGTCTTCAAGCGCCTCCTGGACCGCCTCGTCCCCGCCGAGTTCGCCGAGGAGATCCAGATCGCCGAGCGCGTCGTCGTCGTCGAAATCCTCCTCTCCGAGCGCGGCGAGCTCCTCGTCGGACAACTCCTCGTCCAGCCAGGCGTCGTCGGTCTCGTCGAAGAAGACGTCTTCGTCCGTTTCCTGATAATGAATCCTCGCGCTGACGACCGGACCGCCGTCGGGGCCGAGGGCGGCCGCGCTTTCAGCCGCGCCTTCCTCGTCGTCAAATTCTACCGCTTTCTCGACAGCCTTGCTCATCCTAAACTCCTTCGATCCCCGCCATCGGCGCGGGGACACTGCGAGATCTACTGGTTTGCGATCCGCTGATTGATCTCGTTGTTGACCGCCGACGAGGTATCCTCGCCCTCGCGGAAGGCGTTCACGCCGCGGATCCGGATTTCCGGATCCGGATCGGTCAGCGCCGGCGGGGTGACGAGATCGCGCGGGTCGGCGACCATGGCCGCGAGGTTGTTCATCGCCGCGCAGCCGAAATTGGGGCTGCGCAGATTGCGCCGCTCCGTTTCGGCGAGGCCGTCCCAAACCCCGCATGCGCTGGGCGTTGCGACATATTGCGTATAGGTCAGGATCACCTCCCGGCCGCCGCCGCCGCCCGAGCGATAACTGGCCCCGGCCATGCGTTCGTAAGGGACGCCGATCCCATGGAGATGGCGGCGGATGTCGGCGGCGACTTCCTGCTCGCCGAGGGCCTCGCCCCCCGACGGCGCCGTGACGGTGAGCGGTCCGTGACCTTCGCGCATATACGCGTCGGCGAAGGCTGTCAGGCGGGCCTTGTCGACCTGGGACAGCTCATCCGCTCCGGGACGTTCGGTGATGGTCAGCGAGACGACCTGGCTGTCGACCGCGATCGGATGGGCCTGCGCGATCGTCAACGCCTCGTCGGCGCCGTTGAAATTTCCCGCGCAGCCGGCTGCGAGCGCGGTCGCCGCCAGACCGGAACCCAGTTTCTTGATAATCGTTTTCATAACGCGCCTGCTTTCTAATCGAGGATGAAGCCGAGCGGGCCTTGCAGGGTTTTTTCCTCGACATTGCCGCCGGCGAGCCCGTAGGTCGCGGCGATCTTGCCGAGGAGGATCGTCTGCATGTCGCTCGCCGAGACGAAGCCCTTGGCCGGGTCGGTGAGTTTGCTTTCATGGGTCGGGTCGACGATGTAGGGCGTCGCGATGATGACGAGTTCCGTTTCGGAAGTCTGGTAGTCGTTGCTGCGGAAAAGCTGTCCGAGAACGGGGACGTTCTTCACGCCCGGCAGGCCGGTTATCGTCTGGCGCATATTCTCTTGCAGAAGACCCGCCATGACGAGGCTGCCGCCGGAGGGCAACTCGACAGTCGTTTTCGCCCGGCGCACGGAAAGGGCGGGAATGTTCAGACCGATGCTGTTCGTGACGATCGGTTCGGTTCCGGGGATCTCCCGCAGCGCGACATTGCGCCCATCCTGAATGCCGTTTTCGATGAGGAACTCGGTCACGTTCTGGGCGTCGTCGACGCGGCCGTCGCCGTCATTATCGAACGTGACGATCTCATCCTCCTCGAGTTGCTCGGGGATTGTCGGCTGGCCCGGGAAAATCGTCGTCTCGCCGCCGAGACCGAAATTGTTCAAGGGCGTCAGTTCACTGACTTCCGTCGAAACCTTGATATTGATCCGGCCCTTGTCGAGGACCAGCGGCGTAAAGCCGAGACCGACGCCGAATTCTTTGAATTCGATTGAGACGAGCCCGTCTTCGAGGCCGACGGCGATCGGGAACTCGCCGCCCGCAAGGAAAGTCGCCGTCTCCCCCGAGACGGCCGTCAGCGTCGGCTCGGCAAGGGTTTTCACGAGACCGACCCGCTCAAGCGCCTGGAAGGACAGGCCGACGTTGGATTCATCGCCCGTGCCGAAAAAGCGCGTGAAATTTCCCGCAATGCCGCTCGTCGCTCCCGTGGCGATCGTGCTCGCCGCCGCGTCAATGGTGGCGTTTGCGAGCGTGCCGACGCCGTTAAGGTCGATGCCGAGCTGCTTGACGAGGGAGCGCTGCATTTCCACGACGCGCACTTTCAGCATGACCTGCTCGCGATTGCGGATCTTCAGCATCGGAATGACTTTTGTCTCGTCACCGAGGAACCGCGCCGCAATGTCCGCGACGCTGGCGGCCTGCACGCTTGACGGGACCGTGCCCTTCAGGATGAGATTGTCGTTGAGCGCCTCGATGCTCACCCGGCTTTCCGGGAGCAACCGTGCGACAAGATCGGTAAGCGCATCGAGATCACGCTCGACCTGTATCTCGAGGTTCAGGATCTGGCGGCCCCGCGAGTCAAAAAAGAAGGCGTTGGTCTCGCCCACGGCCAAACCAAGGAGGAACACACGTCGCGGGGAGCGCACGACCGCGTCGACGAGCGCAGGATTGGAGACGAGAACATCAGTCGTCGAGCGCGGCAGCTCGACGATCGCCGCTTTGTTCAGGGGCAGGACGATGCTTTTCGAGACGACGCTTTCCCCCCCGAAATCGATCCGCGCCTCATCTACGCTCGACTGCGCTGCGCCCGGAGACGGCGCCGCCGCCGTCAGGATGGCGGTCGCCGCGGCGAGGACCGCCCCCGCCAGCGCCCGGTTGAATTCCTTGATCTTCTTCATTGTCATCCCCTTGGGCCGCTCGCCCTAAAAGTTCTGGCCGTACCGAATGACCTCGACGGAAGTCTGCTGCGATACCGGGTCGCTTTCCGGCTCGAAAATGCTGCGAAGGGCGAGGCTGGTTTCGCCCTGTGAAAAGCGCGCGCCGATGAAATTCTCCGCGTCCGCCGGCGTCAGTTCCACCGTCACATAGGAGCCCGGCAGATTCGCCGTCTCGGTGACTTCCGAGTAGTTCGCCTCGATTGCGAGCACCCGGACGTCTTTCAGGATTGTCTGGACCACCGTCATTTCGTCGTCGTCGTCGTTGGTCTCGGCGTAGATCACGTCGACCCGATCCCCGGGCAGGATGAAGCCGGCCGTCGCCGTTTCCGGCGTTACGCGCAACGTCACCGCGCGCATGCCCGGCTGCAGAACGGCCGCCATCAGGCCGGAACTGCCGGCCCGAACGATTTTCGCTTCGATAATCGGCTCGCCCGAGACGATCAGGGTGCGGGCGATGGCCCCGCTGAGGTCTTCGGCGCTGACGCCGGATTCTTCTGTGATAAAACTATCCGAGAGCGCCTTTTCCGGCCACTTGATCCAGCGCATCGTGTCGACGGTCAGGCGCTGGCCGCGGGCGAAATCCTGGTCCGCCACGAGGACCCGCACCGTTTTTTCCTCGACCGGCTTGACGATTTCAATCGGCGCCTGGGCGATGGGCTGCTGATTGTTCATGACCAGGAAGAAGGCGCCGCCTCCGGCGACAAGGGCGACAGCCAGCAAAATCAGTTTTTGGGTGTTCATGGTGCGATCCGTCTCGGTCGAGGGTTATGTCCCGGCAGGGCGAGTTTGGTGAAAGAGTTGTCAAAACTGAGTTAATGGCTGAGCCTATCCCCCGAAGCCCAGCTGAAAGAGCAGCGTCTCCTGGAAACTGAGCAGGCCGCCGGCGCATATTGCAACTGCATACGGAATATCTTTGTGGGCCTGGTGAAGCCGCATGACAAAGGGCGCATGCGCGTAAACGGGCAATGCCGGCAATTTGCGGAAAATGATGAGGAACACCGCCAGATAAGCGCCGCTGATCGCCATGCTGACGAAAAAATGCGGAAGAGCGGGCATGCCGACCCAGAGAACCGTCGAGGCGAAGAGCTTCGCATCGCCCCCGCCGACGACGCCCCTTGCGAACAGAATGAATCCGAAAAGCAGAGCGCAGGCGCCGATCAGGGCGCTTTCGATCACGGCGTCCGCCGGCGCGCGCATAGCGAGAGCGCCGCAGAAGAAACTCGTCGCCAGAAGGATCGAGACCCAGTTCGGGATCTTGAACTCATAGACGTCGTTCGCGGCGGCGATCAGCAGCGCGGCGGGAAAGACGGAAAGAAAGATCAGTGAAAGCACAATCTCGCTCCGGGCGTTTACCATTCCACCGTAGTTGAGAAGCGCTTAACGTTCGGTTAGACGACGAAAAAAAAGGAGGCCGAAGCCTCCTTTTTCGATTGATGACGTTTTGGCGTGATTAGCCGAGGTTCGAACCGACCGTGGAGAACGTACCGGAAAGGTTGTTGCCGACGGTGCGAACCGTGCCGATGACGGCGACGGAAATGAGAGCGGCGATCAGACCGTATTCGATGGCCGTAGCGCCTTCCTCGTCATTGAGGAATTTCTTGATAAGAGCGTTCATGGTGGACTCCTGCTTGCTTTACCTTGACTTGCATCGCTGAAACGGCCGCAACCGAAATCAGACTATTCACACTATGACGGGGGGACGTAAACAAAAACTGAATCAATGGAATATTTTAGGTATTATTTTCCTGACTTACTGTATGGTTAATTTCTTTTTACTATAAGAAGCGCTCAATATACAATAAAAATTCAAGATGCGAGGCGATTCAGCCGCGCCATATCGGCGATAACGAGGCCCGGATAGTCGCGTCTTGCGACGTCGTCCTGAATGATCTGCGCGACGGCGGCTGCGACGACGGCTTCGCTGACGCCGGTCTTTTCCGCGAGCTCGCGGTGTTTCGGCATCTTCTTCACGCGCCAATCCGCGCTGACCGGGTCGCGCTCCACATATTCCAGAAGCGCAGCGTAGACGCGGCGCTCCGGCGACGTCTCCGGGGAAACGACGCCGAGGCGCGCGCGAGAGAGGGTTTCCGCAAAATGCTGCATGAGGTTGCGCGTCAGGGACGGCCGCTGGGCCACGATAAGCCGGAACGCGTCGACCTCGATGGAGACGAGAACGGCGTCGTCCTCGCAGGTCAGGGTCAGCCCCTCCTCCTCGCCGCGCCCGCCGCCAGCTACGGCGTCGGCCAGGCCAAAGGTCTCAAGGGCGCTGACAAGATCCATCACCATCGCGCCGCTCTGGAGATCGGCCCGGGTGATCTTCATCGCGCCTTCTACGAGGGCGATCACCTCGCCTCCGTCATATTGTCCGAGGGCGTAAATGGTCTCGCCTCGCGAATAGCGTCGGATCTCCGCGGCGTCAGCGACGGCGCGCAAGGCTTCCGACGGCAGATCGCAAAAAGGCGGGACGCGCGCGATCAGGCCCGCTGCGTCGTCATCGGCAGGACTTTTCTCAAACAGCTCGGCGGACATGGCGATCTCCTCGCCGAACCCTAGCGGCCATCGCTTAAGGGCCGGTAAAGGGGGCATGTCGGCGGGGGCGCGGCTGAACAGCGTCGGTCCGAGGGGGGAGCGTTCGGGGCGCCCCCGTTAAGCGTTCCTTGACCGATCGGTGATATCCCCGAGCCGACAGGACAGGAACAGACCTATGCGACTGATTGCGCTTCTCGCCGCGTTCTTCGCGCCCGCGACTAACGCGGCCGCAGCCCAGCTATGGCTGACCATGGATCAGGTGCGCCCCTACGAGATTGAAACGCCCGCGGCCCGGATCGTCGTCGGCAATCCCGCCATCGCCGACGTGACGGTCCTGGAAAACAGCAAGATCCTTCTCTTCGGCAAGTCTCCGGGCCTGACGAACATCTTCCTCTTCGACGAGGCCGGGCGAGCGATCGACGAATTGAGCATCCGTGTAGGGAGCGCCGATAATCGAATGGTTGTGTTCCATCGCGGCTCCGTCAGGACGACATTGACCTGCGCAAGCCAGTGCGAACCGACCAACGCCGTCGGCGACGACGTCGTGGTGTTCGGCAACATCACGACCCAGGCGCAGCAAAAGCTCCAGCAGGCGAGCGGCGGGCTCAACCAGTAGGCGGGCAGTAAGCGGGCAGCAAGCGGGCGTCAGTTCGCCGGACGCCCGCGTGGCCGCGCGGGCGGGATGGTCTCTTCGAAGTGAAAGATGCTGGGCCGCTCCTGCGGCGGCAGCGCCGTGCGGCAGTAGCGGTCGATGGCCCGGGCCGTCCTTTCCGTCGGCGGCGTCGCTCTGGCGAGCCTGATATGGGCGACCAGCCGGTTCACGCCTCCCCTGTGACGGCTGATCCTGACAGCGCAATCCTCTACAAGGGCGTGGCTTTTCAGGGTTTCTTCTATTTTGTCGGGAAAAACGTTCACCGCGCCGATCTGGATCGCGCCGTCCCGCCGCCCGGAAAGGCTGAAGCGCCGTTCGCCGGACCAGTCGAGATTGTCCATCGGCAGGATCGTCAGCGGCGCATCTCTTTCATCCGTACGCGCCAGTCTTTCGCCCTCGCGGACCCAGTGATCGAAGAGGATGAACGGTTCGCTCGGCGAGTCGCGCCAGCCGATCAGCCCGTCCTCGGTCGATCCGTAGATTTCGCGCTGCGCGCCGAAACCGGCGTGGCGCAGGTCCGTCGCCAGTTCGGGCGTCATCGGCTCTCCGAAGGAGACGCCCATCGCATTGTCGGGCGCCGTCACCCCTTCATGCATAATGTATCGCCACAGCGTCGGCGTCGCGACGAGGACGTCCCCGAATTGCAGCGTCTCCTGCAGCACCGCGGGCGCGAAGGCGCGCGCGTCGACGCGCTCGATGCGCTGGAGGTTCGGCGTCAGCACCGTGAGGACGAAGCCGAGGAGGCTATGGGGCGCGACGAACGAGACCAGCCGTCGGCGGCCATGGAAGAGATTGGCCGCGGCCGCCGCGTCGGCGAAAATGCGGTCCGCCGGATGAACAGCCACGGCGTCGGCCTCTTTACGGCCGGCGGGCCTGAAGGCGATCGTTCTCAGCGAGGCGGTGATCGCCGCGTGCAAGGCGTCGGCCCAGTCGCCGATGACGGCTCCCGCGACGGTCCCTGGCGGCGGCTCCGGGCAGCCGAAAAACGCGGCGACCACTTCCGCGCAGCGCGGCCCGTCCCCGGGCCTGAGCCCGACGCCCCGCGAATCCAGCGGCGTCTCGGCGTTCCAGGCTGCGGCCGTCAGAAAGTCGACGCGCCGGTTCTCCCTGCGCCGGACTTCTTCCGCCAGCAGCGCGCCAATTATGCCGACGAGTTGTTCGCGCGAAATTGAAAATGCCTTCATGGGCGGGACGGGGCCTCCGCAAGATCTTCCCTGAGGGCGTTTTCATACGCCTTGGCGAGCGCATCAACCTGCGCCCCGAAGCCTGCCGCCGCCGCACCGCAGCCGCGCAGGACGGCGGGAGCGACGCCAATCAGGCTGTTTGTCAGTAAAACGCCGCCGCGCAGGAGCGCTTCCGGCGCGATCGGGGTCTCGCGCGCCTCCAGACCGGCCTCGCGCGCGCGCTCGAGAATGATCGCGCGCACCACGCCGGGCGTCGCGCCCTCCTCCAGCGGCGGCGTGGCGAGAACGCCATCCCCGTTCAGTACAAAGACGTTCGCCGCAGACGCGCTGACCACGCGGCCCGCCTCGTTCACAAGGATCGCGTCGTCGTGTCCGGCCTCGGCGGCGTCGCGGCGCGCGAGAAGGTTCTCCGCATAGCCCGAAAGCGATTTGAACCCGCTGGTCGAGCAGCGCGAAGGCTTGATCCGTTGCGAAATCATCAGCCGCAGGGGCGCGGCGGATCGCTCGGGCGCGGGCGTGACGGCGACAAGCAGCGTCGGCGCGGTTCCGGCGGCGCGCGGCGGCGCAAGCCCGCGACCGCCGCGCCCGCGCGTAACGGTGATCCGCGCGGCCGCGCGCTGCGAGGCGAGCCCGTTGCGCCGCGCCAGCTCGGCGATCGCCGCCCGCGCCGGGCCAAAGGCCGGACACGGAATTCCAAGGATCTCGAGCCCGCCTTGCAGACGATCAAGATGCGCCCGCAAGAACGCGGGCTCGCCGGCCGAAACGAGCACGGTCTCGAACGCGCCGTCGCCGAGGAGAAAGCCGCGATCATCAGCGGCGATCGCCCTTTCCGGCCCCTGGAAGCGCCCGTCGACCCAGACCTCGCGCGCGGTTCGGCTCATCGCGCCGCCTCCAGGAAATTGCGCACGAGGCGACGCCCGTCAGGCGTCAACACGGATTCAGGATGGAACTGGACGCCGAACCAGGGCCTGGCGCGATGCCGCACGGCCATGATTTCGCCCTCCGCGCTCCAGGCGCAGGGAACGAGCGCGTCGTCGTCGCCGAGGACGGAGACAAGCGAATGATAGCGTCCCGCGGCCATGGGCGATGCAACGCCTTCAAACAGTCCGGACCCGTCATGGCGGATGTCGCTCGCTTCCCCGTGAAGCGGTCGCCTGGCGCGCACCGTGCGCCCGCCGAAACGTTCGACGAGGCACTGGTGGCCGAGGCAGACCCCGAGCATCGGCGTGTCGGCCGGCAGGCGCGCCAGCAGCGGCCCGCACACGCCAGCCTCGCGCGGCGTTTTCGGGCCCGGCGAGAGAACGACGCCGGCCGGTCGACGGGCAAGAGCTTCATCCGCATCAAGAGCGTCGTTACGGATCACGCAGGTCTCGACGCCTTCAAGCCGGAGATAGCGCGCGAGGTTCTGCACGAAGGAATCGTAATTGTCGATGACGAGAATCACGCGAGCCGCCCGCCTTCAAGACCGAGGACGTCCAGAAACGCGCGCGCCTTGTGCAGCGTTTCCTCGTATTCGAGCGCCGGGTCAGAGCGCAGCGTGACCCCGCCGCCGACGGGAAAGACCAGGGGCGCGGGCCGGGCGGTCGGCGCCCCGCGGGGATGCAAGACCATCAGCACGCGAATGGCGACGGCGAAATCCGCGGCGCCGCCGTCGTCGATATAGCCGATCGCGCCGCAATAGGGTCCGCGCCCGGTCCGCTCCAGCTCGCCGATCGCTTTCATCGCCGCGATCTTCGGCGCGCCGGTGATCGATCCGCAGGGAAAAAGGGCGCGCAGGGCGTCGACGGCCCCCTGCTCCGCACGCAGCTCCCCGGTTACGGTCGAGACCAGATGATGCACGCGCGCGTCGCTGACAAGAGCGCATATCTGCGGCTCTTCAATGCTGTCATCAACGCAGATCCGTGAGAGATCGTTGCGCAGAAGATCGGCGATCATGATGTTTTCGGCCCGCTCCTTCGCGTCGGAAAGAAGGTCCGCGGCGCGAGCGGCGTCCTCTCGCGGCGTCGACCCGCGGGCTCGTGTTCCCTTGATCGGCTCTGCGCGAATATGCAAGCGCTCCCTTTGCGGCGTGATCTGAAAAAACCGTTCGGGCGAATTGGAGAGGATCGCCCCTTCATCGAACTGAAGCAGGGCGCCGAAGGGCGCGGCGCTGTCCGCCGCGAGCCGGCGAAACAGTCCGTAGGCGTCCGCCTCGATCATCTCAGCGCAGAGATGCTGGGCGATATTGACCTGAAAGACGTCGCCGTCGCGGATTTTCTCGACGATGGCGGCGACGGCGCCTTCATAACCGGCGCGGGAGAAATTCGATGCAAGGCCCCGCGCTGCGACGCGCGCTGCGTCCCCCGCGGGGTCCGGCGCGCCCGCGCCGCCCGCCATGACGGCGACGAGGCCCTCGCCGGCGCCGGCGTCGCGCTCCACGAGATAGGCGCGCCGCTCGTCCCTGTCGAAGGCGAGCGCGGCGTCGTAAAAGCCGAAGGCGGCGTCGGGAAAGGCGAAGGCGGAAACCGGACCGGCCGCCGCGGGCTCGAGGACGGCCCCCGCCTCGTAACCGACAAAACCGACCGCGCCGGTCAGGAAAGGCGGTCCGAACCGGCGGTCCTCGCGCTGGGCCGCGCGCTGGTCGACGAGGCCCGCCAGAACCTCGAACGGATTCCCGGCCCGCGCGGCGCCGTCGACGAAGGCCCGCCCGCTCCGAAGCGCAAAACGCGTTGCGGGCCGGCGCACGATAAACGACCAGCGGCGCGCGCGCGCGCGTTCCCCGGCATGCAGGAGATGGGCGTCCGCCTCGCCCGCGATTGCAGCGAAAACATCAACCGGCGCGCGCCAGTCAAGCTCTGTGATTTTCATCGCGCAACGCCATAGCAGTCCGCGCGCGCGCAACGAAGGAGAAAAAGAGCGCGCTGCGACCGCGCCCCGTCCGCGCGCCGGCGGCGACCGCGCGCGCCGCTCGCCTCGCCGCGGCGCGGTGGCGCGGGCGGGCAAATCGTCCTATGGCGTCGCGAACGCATGGAGAGAGCGATGGCGGACGGGTCGACGCAGAGCAAGGACGCTCCCGAGGACAGGCCGGAAAAGAGTCTCGCCGGGGAACTCGTCAAGGCGGGCGGACATGTGCGCTTCTTCTACGCCATGGCGCTCTCGGCGCTGATCTTTTTCGTTCTCTATATCGGGCGGGGCATCCTGATCCCGCTGATCTCGGCGGTGTTCCTGAGCTTCCTGATCTTCACGCTGAAGGAATCGTTCCGCCGAATACCGGCCGTCGGGAAACATGTGCCGAACTGGCTCGCCTATCTTCTGGCGTTCCACCTCATCTTTTCCGTGATTTTCGTCTTTGTAGAGATCATTAGGGCGAATGTCGAAATCCTCGTCGAACGCGCGCCGGATTACGAGGCGAGTCTGCGCGAGGTCGCCGACGGGGCGATCGAATTCGTCCGGAGCCTTTCCTTCTTGCCGACGGACGCGCTTGGCGACATCCTCGAGACCTTTCGGGGACAGGCGCTCGGCATGATCCAGCCGCTCGCTACGGGCTTCGCCAGTTCGGCGCGCGCGCTCGTGACCACCGCCATCGTCATCTTTCTTTATACGGTGTTCATTCTCCTTGAACGCGGGCGGATCTTCAAGAAGATCGCGCTGCTCACCGTCGACGAGAAACGCCGCCATGCGATCGACGAGACGATCAGCGACATCGGGGCGCTCATCAGGCAGTATCTGACGGTGAAGACAATCACCAATCTCGTCACCGCCGGCGTCAGCTATGCGATCATGGCCTTCATCGGCATCGACTTCGCCGGCTTCTGGGCGCTTTTGATCTTTGCACTGAATTACATTCCGATCTTCGGCGCGGCCTCCGCCATCACGCTGCCGGTCCTGCTCGCGCTGATCCAGCCCGAGGGCGGCGGCGTCGGGACGATGCTTCTGGCGCTTGGGCTTCTCGTCGGGGCCGAGCAGATCATGAGCAACGGCATCGAACCGCGCCTCGTCGGCAAATCGCTGAATCTGAGCCCGCTCGTCATCCTGATTTCGCTCGCCGTCTGGGGCTCGCTCTGGGGCTTTGCGGGTTTTCTGCTCGCCGTGCCGATGACCGTCACCCTGATGCTGATCCTGACGCAGTTCCGACCGACCCGGCCGATCGCCGTGCTGCTTTCCGATGACGGAACGATCGCGCCCCTGAAACACCCGGCGCTGGGCGGGTAGCGCGCCCGCCCCGGCGCCCCGGCGCCCCGGCGCCTAGAACAGAAAATCGTCCGTGAACGGGAAGGCCACGGCCCACGCTTCGGAGATCACCGCCCTTTGCGCGCTCTCGCCGTCATCTGAGCGCGCTGCGAGGGTCGCGGCCTCGGCGAGGAGGCGGGCGTGGTTGACGAAATACTCAAGCGCCGGCACGGCGATTTTGTCGGTGGCGGCGTGATTGACATAAAGATCGAGCGACGGCGCCGAGGTCTTTTCGGCGGCCGCGCGCGCTGCGACGGGCTCGGCGTCCGCTCCCGCCTCGCGTACCGATTTGAAGTCGAAAGCGCTGTCGACTTGTTCCGGCATTTCCATGGTCGGCATCTCCCACCCGCGGCGCTCATTGCCGCGAGAGGCAGTTTACCACTTTTTAAGAAACTAGGCCAGCCGACCACGTCAGGCGAGGTCGCGAAAAAAAATCTCCGACGGCGGGACAGGGCCGCGCGCCGGCGCTCTTCACACGCTCAGGGCCGCTCAGCCTTCAGGACCGCGGCGAGCGCATCGATCTCGGCCCGGCGGCCCGATCCCCGGCGCGCGGCGAGCGCGATCCGGCGCGAGGGCGCCGGCGGGGCGAAAGGAACCGCGGCGAGGCCCGCGGTTTGCGCGAGCCCCGCCTTGACGGCCATTTCCGGGGCGAGCGTCGCGCCGAGGCCCGATCGGACCATTTCCGTCAAGGTGAACATGCTCGTCGCGCCGAAGGCTTCGACGGCCTCGCGCTGCAGCCGGCAGGCGTCGAGCGCGTGGTCGCGCAGGCAGTGACCGTCCTCGAGCAGAAGCAGACTCTTTCCGCGCAGGTCCGTCAGTTCGAGCGACCGCCCCGTCGCGTGCGGATCGGCTGGCGTGGTGAGGAGCCAGAACGGGTCCTCGCCGATCTCCACGATGTCCGCGCCCGGCACTTCGTAGGGCGTTGCGAGGAGCACGGCGTCGAGGAGGCCGGCGTTCAGGAATTCCACGAGTTTCGCGGTCAGGTCCTCGCGCAGGAAGAGCTTGAGATCGGGATAGGCCTTGCGCAGGCGCGGCGTCGCGCCGGGCAGGAGAAAGGGAGCGATCGTGGGGATCACGCCGAGGCGGAATTCGCCTTCGAGAACGCCGCGCGTCTCCACGGCCCGCATGAGATCCTCGGCCATCGCAATGATCGCATCCGCCCGCGTCGCCGCCTCTTCGCCCGCCGGCGTCAAACCGAACGCCCGCGTCGACCGGTCGACAAGCTGTTGATCAAAAAGCCCTTCAAGTTCCTTGATGGCCGACGACAGCGTCGACTGCGAGACGAGGCAGTCCTCCGCCGCCCTGGAGAAGGATCGCCGTCTGACGAGGGCGTTCAGGAACTGCAATTGCCGGAGCGTCGGAAGGGCTTTCATGGCCGCGACGATGACGCAATTCCCCGGCGGCCGCAAAGCGGAGCGGGGGCGCGGCGCCAAGGGGGGTAATGATCCGAGCGGATAGGCTCACCGGTCGCATCGCACGGCGCGGGGGCCGCGCGTCTTTACCGGGTCGGGCAAGGCGATTTTTTCGCAGACCTCGGCGAGGGGCCTGCAGAAAGGATGCGCGCGGAACAGGCCGATCGCCCCCGGCCCGGGGCGCTCCATGGCGTCGCGCCTATTCAGCCGCTCGCCCCGACGCCGCCAGCTGGTGGATGCCGCATTCGGTTTTCGCCGCGCCGCGCCAGCGTCCGG